>CANQVH010000039.1 GCA_947627245.1 uncultured Lachnospiraceae bacterium
TGTAATGAAGTAATATACTTCATTACACTTTTGCGACAGCCGGAAGGGGAGAATGGTATGGGAGCAATCCTGTTCGGGCACAATCAGGAAGCATACGAAGCGGCTGCCGCCATGCTGGAGAAAAAAGGCCGGGCGGCTGTGATCCATCCGACCGGTACGGGGAAGTCCTTCATCGCATTCCAACTGTGTACGGATCACCCGGGTGCGATTGTGTGCTGGGTGTCACCGTCTGAGTACATTTTTCAGGCACAAATTGAAAACTGGAACGCGGCATGCGGGTCAGAACTTTCAAATATCCGTTTCCTTACATACGCGAGGCTTATGCTGATGCAGGAGGAAGAGCTTGCGCAGATCCGGCCGGATTATATCGTGCTCGACGAATTCCACCGGTGCGGCGCGAAGATGTGGGGACAGGGCGTGCAGAGATTACTGGCGCAGTATCCGAAAACTCCTGTGCTCGGGCTCTCCGCGACGAACATCCGTTATCTGGACGGGCAGCGGGACATGGCCGACGAGCTGTTTGATGGGAATATCGCTTCCGAGATGACGCTCGGGGACGCGATCGTGCGCGGCATCCTGAATCCGCCGAAGTACGTGCTTTCCATGTATTCCTGTCAGAAGGAGTTGGAGCGCTACCGCGAACGCGCCAAGAATGCGAAGAGCAAAGCAGTGCGCGCGGAGGCGGAGAAATATTTGGAGGCTTTGCGGCGGGCGCTTGAAAAGGCGGACGGACTGGACGAGATCTTTCGGAAGCATATGGCGGCAGAATCGGGTAGCGAAATACAAGAGAAAGCGGGACAGATTGATAAGGCAGAAAAATTTTACGCAAAGAGGCAGTCCAGACGATTTGGAAAATATCTTATATTTTGTGCGAATTATGAGCATATGCAGGAGATGATCGCAAAGGTTCCGGAATGGTTCGCGAAGGTGGATCCAGAGCCGCACGTTTATTCGGTCTACTCAGAGGACGCGCAGGCGGAGGAAGCGTTCGCGAGGTTTAAGGCGGATGAAAGCAGGCACCTGAAGCTCCTGTTCTGCATCGATATGCTGAACGAAGGCATCCACGTCGAAGATGTAAGCGGGGTGATCCTGCTGAGACCGACCATCTCACCGATCATCTACAAGCAGCAGATCGGACGGGCATTGTCCGCGGGGCAGAAGCAGGGCGAAAATGCCGTGATCTTCGACGTGGTGATGAACATCGAAAACCTGTACAGCATCGGGACGGTCGAGGACGAGATGCAGGCGGCGGTGCGGTATTACCGGGACCGCGGAGAATCGGAGCTGATCGTCAACGAGCATTTCCGCATCACGGACGAGGTACAGGACTGCATGCGGCTGTTTCGAAAGTTAAACGAGACATTGGGCGCTTCATGGGAGCTGATGTACCAAGCTGCCGAGCAGTATTACGAAACACATGGAAATCTGGAAGCGACGAAGCGGTATATGACGGAGGACGGGCTGTCTTTAGGGCAGTGGCTGGACACACAGCGAAAAGTGCGTGCCGGGAAGGTAAAAGGCGCCCTCACGGAAGCACAGATTAAAAGGCTGGACGTGCTGGGGATGCGCTGGGGATCGAAGAGCGACCAGAACTGGGAGCAGCATTTCAAAACGGCGCAGGAGTATTACCGGGAGCACGGGAATCTGCTGGTGAATGTGTGGAACGGAGATTATCATGACGTGAATCTCGGAAAGTGGCTTGCGCAGCTTCGAACTTACCGGAAGAGCGGCATCCGGGCGAATTACCTGACCGAAGAGCGGGCCGAAGCGCTTGACTCGATCGGGATGGTATGGGACGTGCCGGATTACTTGTGGGAACAGAATTATCATGCGGCGGTGCAGTACCACAAAGAGCACGGAGATCTGGATGTGCCGTACTATTACGTCACTCCTGACGGCGTGAAGCTTGGCGTATGGATTGCAAATACACGCTTTGCCGGAAGGAATGAGGGAACCGGAAGGGCAGAATTGACAGAGGATCAGAGGCGACGGCTTGATGAGCTTGGCATGATTTGGGAGAACAGAAACAATGCTATATGGGAGCGTTCTTATGCGGCGGCATGCCGTTACCGGAAGGAGTATGGCAATCTGAATATTCCGGTCGCCTATGTGACGGAGGACGGCTGTCATCTTGGGCGTTGGATTCGAAAACAAAGAAATTCCTATAACAATAGGATGAATAAAGAACGAAGGATAAAGCTGGAAAAAATCGGAATAAAGTAAAAGAAATATTAATCTATTTTTCTGGTGTTTGGGTTGGGAATATAGAAGTAGAAAGCAGGAAGAGTGTGTTGATATGGGAGCTGTGGAAATAGAACAGTGACAAGGAACAGAAATATGACACCGAAAACATAGTAAAAATCGTTCGAAAGAACCGGAGGGATGGATGAGTGGATACATATATGGAAAAGGAAATGCAAGTCGGGAAAACGGGCGGCCTGAAGGCATGCCCGAACGAGAGCAAGGCATACGCTTTTACTAAGCGGGGATTTGACATCACGGCAAGTTTGGCGGCACTTATCATCCTCAGTCCGGTGCTCCTGCTGACGGCAGTCGCGGTCTATATAGACGACCCCGGGCCGGTCATTTATTCGAACGAACTGGTGGGGAAGGGCGGAAAGCCGTTCCGGATCCTGAAGTTCCGGAGCATGTACCGGAATGCCGCAGAGATCGCGGTATCGGCGCATGCCGACAAAGGGGACGCGAGCGTCACGTTCAAGCTGGCGAATGACCCGAGAGTGACACGGGTAGGACGGTTTATACGGCGCGCCTGCATCGACGAGCTGCCGCAGCTTGTGAACATCCTGCGCGGGGATATGAGCTTCGTGGGACCGAGGCCCCTGCCGCCGTATGCGTTCAAGCAGTTGACGGAGTACGACCGGCAGCGCTACATGGTGCGGGGAGGGCTTTTGTGCTACTGGCAGATCAGCGACCGGAGCAAGGTCACGCTGGAAGAATGGATGGACATGGATATCCGCTACATCAACGAGGCAAGTGTTTGGACAGACCTGAAGATCCTGCTGATGACCGTGCCGGCCCTGTTCATGACGATATGGAAGAATTACTGAAAAGCGATCCAAGGAAGTGCGCAGGACAGACATTGGAAAGTGCAATACCCCCAAATACGAAAATGCGAAAACGGATATAAAAGATCAAAGCCAGATATAGAGAAACACAGAAAGGAAGACATAACTTATGAATATATTCGTACCGGGCAGGCTTTGCCTGTTCGGGGAACACAGTGACTGGGCCGGGCTATATAACCGCACAAATTCAGAAGTGGAGCCGGGCATGGCGATCGTGACCGGCATCGAGCAGGGGATCTATGGCTACGTGGAGCGCTCGGACAAGTTCCGCTTCCGCGGCATGAAGGAGGACGGCAGCCACGGGGAATGGATCGAGTGGCCGATGTCGGTGAAGCAGCTCAAGGCGACCGCGGAAGAGGGCGGCTATTATTCGTATGTGGCGGGCGTGGCGGCGTTCATGCTGGAATACTACGACGTGGGCGGCTTGTCCGTGGACATCACGAAGGTGACGATCCCGGTGAAGAAGGGCCTGTCCTCGAGCGCGGCGATCTGCGTGCTGGTGGCGCGTGGCTTCAACCTGACCTACGACCTGCAGATGTCGGTGCGCGGGGAGATGGAGGCGGCCTACCGGGGCGAGATCATGACGCCGTCGCGGTGCGGGAGGCTGGATCAGGCCTGCGCATACGGGGAGAAGCCGGTGCTGATGCGGTTTGCGAGCGAGAACATCGAGGTGGAGCGTCTGGCAGTGGGGAAGGACCTGCACTGGGTGTTCGCCGACCTGAACGGGGAGAAGGACACGAAGAAGATCCTGTCGTCCCTGAACGCATGCTACCCGTTCGCACAGGACGAGCAGTCGAAAAAGGTGCAGGAGGCCCTCGGGCCGGACAACCGGAAGCTCGTGGAGCAGGTGATAGAGGCGATGCGGCGCGGGGACGCGGCAAGGATCGGCGCGCTGATGGACGAGTCCCAGAGGCTCTTCGATGAGAAGGTCGCGGGGGCATGCCCGTCGGAGTTCGACTCGCCCCTGCTGCATGCGGTGATGGCGGACCCGGAGGTGAAGCACCTGTCGCTCGGCGTGAAGGGCGTGGGGAGCCACGGGGACGGGACGGTGCAGATGATCTGCGCGGACGCGGAAAAGCAGGAGGCATTGTGCGCATACCTGAACGGGAAAGGGATGGATGCGTACGTGTTCACGATAAAAAGACAAAGGAGCGTGAGGAAGGCGGTCATCCCGGCGGCGGGCTTCGGGACACGGATGTTCCCGGCGACGAAGGTCGTGAAGAAGGAGCTGTTCCCGGTGGTGGACCGGGACGGCATCGCGAAGCCTGCGCTGCTGGTGCTGCTGCAGGAGCTGGAGCAGGCGGGGATCGAGGAGGTCGCCCTGATCGTGAGCCCGGGGGACCGGGAGGAGTTCGACCGGCTGTTCAAGCGGGACCTGACGATCGAGCATTACCGGAAGCTGCCGAAGGCGCTGCGGGAGGTCAACGTGGCGATCCAGCGGCTGGGGCAGAAGATCACGTACATCGAGCAGGAGGAGCAGTTAGGCTTCGGGCATGCGGTGTACCAGGCGAAGGACTTTGCCGGGGAGGAGCCAGTGCTGATGCTTTTGGGAGACCACATCTATACGACGGACAGCCGGAAGAACTGCGCGAGCCAGTTGATGGACGCCTATGAGAGGAGCGGGCAGTTGACGCTGTCTCTGGACGAGGTGAGGCTGGAGGACGTGATGCATTATGGGATCATCACGGGGCAGTTCACGGACGGGGAGGAGCGGCTGATGCAGGCGTCGGACATGGTGGAGAAGCCGACGATGGAATATGCGCGGCTGCATCTGGGCGTGAAGGACAAGAGGGGCGTGGATAAGTATTACTGCGTGTTCGGGCAGTATGTGCTGACGCCGAAGGTGTTCGAGCTGCTGGGACGCGACATCGCGGAAGGGCGGAAGAGCGAGAACGGGGAATACGGGCTGACGAGCGTACTTCGTGAGATCTGCCGGACGGAAGGGATGACGGCCTACCGGATCGACGGGGAGCGGCACGACATCGGGATCCCGGAGGAATACCTGAGGACGATGGCGAAATATGGAAAGGAAAACGAATAGAAACAGAAGCTGACAAAAGAAAAGCCGCCAGCGGTAGGCTGACGGCAGTTGGATGCAATGCAGCGCTTGGTCTTTCATACTGTCATAACAGATCCGAGTGTGTTCCGGTTCTGGAGAGGAAGAGGATAAGATCATCACCGTCCACGCGGTAGATGAGCAGCCAGTCGGGGGAAATATGGCATTCGCGAAATCCGGTATAATCACCGGTCAGCGCATGATCCCTGTTCTTCTCAGGAAGCGGCTGCCGGCTGGCAAGGGTGTTAACCACCGCGTCAAGCAGATCAAGGTCATACCCACGCTTTGCTGCTGTCTTCAGATCCTTCTTAAACCGGTTGGAAAGAACTATGTTAAGCATCATGAAGTACCTCGTTCATCGCATCGAGGAAAGAGGGATACCGTTTATACTGTTCCGGATGAGCCTTCATCGTATAGAACTCGTTCATAGCGGCAGCGGTCTCGGCGTTTGGGATTTCCCTCTGGATAGAAAAAGGGAACCCCTGTACGCGCAGGGCCTGCTTCAGAAAAACCGTGATAGCAGTCGTGAGATCCATACCAAGATCTGCAAACAGCGCCTGACTGTTCTTTTTCAGGTCGGCGTCCAAGCTGATGTTTGTGCTTACTTTCGACATAGGGATACCTCCTTAATAGATTTCGTTACCACTATACCGCCCAAAAGGCGTGTTGTCAATATATTATGCGCATAACAGGCACGATTAAATGAAACAAATATTACATAATCAATCAGCCGGCCCGGCATGATCTTAAAATCCTGCCGGAAACTGTGAAGGTTATTGTGACAAAAGAAGGAGCGCAGTGAACATGATTTTGATATGTGGAGGGGCCGGATACATCGGCTCGCATGCAAACAAACTGCTGGCTGCCCGCGGATATGAGACAGTTGTCTTTGACAACCTTGTCTACGGCCACCGGGAGGCAGTGAAGTGGGGAAAGTTCATAAAAGGCGACCTGAAGGATCCGGAAGAGATCGATGCGGTATTTGAAAACTACCCGATCGATGCGGTGATGCACTTCGCGGCATACGCGTATGTAGGCGAATCAGTGGTCGAACCAGAGAAGTATTACGTAAATAATGTGGCGAATACGCTGAACCTCCTGCATGCGATGCGGGAACATGGATGTAATAAGATCATCTTCTCGTCGACATGCGCGACCTACGGGGAGCCGGAGAAGGTGCCGATTACGGAGGACATGACACAGAAGCCTGTGAACCCATACGGGGCAAGCAAGTTCATGGTGGAGCGGATCCTGAAGGATTACGGGAATGCCTACGGGTTAAAATACATAGCCCTGCGTTACTTTAACGCGGCGGGCGCAGACCCGGAAGGAGAGATCGGAGAGGAACACAATCCGGAGACACACTTGATCCCACTGGTGCTGGATGCAGCATCCGGGAAAAGGACAGATATCAAAGTATTCGGCACTGATTATCCGACGCGGGACGGGAGTTGCATCCGGGATTATATCCATGTGACGGATTTAGCAAGTGCCCACCTGCTTGCCTTGGAATATCTGGACAATGGCGGGGAGAGCGGCTGCTTCAACCTCGGGAATGAGCAGGGTACAAGTGTACTGGAAGTCATCGAAGCAGTGCGGAAGGTGACAGGAAGGGATTTCAAAGTGACAAGGACAGACCGGCGGCCGGGAGATCCGGCGACATTGGTCGGATCCAGTGAAAAGGCGAAGCAGGTGCTTGGGTGGAGACCTGAGTATGGGGATATAGAGACAATCGTGGAACATGCATGGAAGTGGCACGAGAACGAAAAATACTAAGCAGAAAGTTGAGGTAACAGCAGGATGGAAAGAGACCCTCTTGTATCGATTATTGCTCCGGTATATAACGTCGAGCAGTACCTGCCTAAAATGATCGACAGTGTTTTGGCGCAAACCTTCACAGACTTTGAGTTGCTGCTGGTAGACGATGGGACACCGGACAATAGCGGGAAGATCTGTGACGAAGTTGCAGCAAGGGACAACCGTATCAGGGTGATACA
Source organism: uncultured Lachnospiraceae bacterium (assembly GCA_947627245.1). Taxonomy (GTDB): domain Bacteria; phylum Bacillota; class Clostridia; order Lachnospirales; family Lachnospiraceae; genus Choladousia. The sequence goes on from CANQVH010000039.1 coordinate 7,140, forward strand.
CAAGAAAAACGGAGGCTCGGCAAGTGCACGAAACGAAGGGATGAAAGCAGCGAAAGGCAAATATTTCTTCTTTGTGGACTCGGATGACTGGATCGAGGAGAAAATGCTGGAAACCCTTGTTGGCACAGCAGAAAAATATCAATGCATGCTGACGGTTACCGGATACTGCATGGAGTACTACGAGGATGGGAAGGCGACGGCTTATGATGTATCGCCGGAACCGGCAGCATATTTAGATCAGGAAGATTTCCGCAGAAATGCGTACCGCTATTTCAACCAAAGTTTTTTCGCGTTTCCATGGAATAAACTTTATCTTGCTGATCATATCAGGAAAAACAAAATAACATGGCCGGAAAACTTCCGTCAGTGGAACGACCTTCCCTTTAACGTGGATTACATGATGGATATATCTTCTGCTGTGTTTGTACCCGGGTCTATGTACCATTACTTTCGGTCGCGTCCGGGAGCAGAGGGAGCGGTTGTCTCAGAAAGCCCGGTTTTATACAGCATACGCAGAGAGCAGTTTGAATATATTTTGAAGCTATATCAGTATTGGGGTGTCAACGACACAGAAAGTATGGGAGAAATCCACGCATATTATGTGTCACGTCTCCTGCAGTGCATACAGGAGACTGCGGCGCAGGAAGGCATCCCGAAAAAGGAAAAGTATAGGCAGATCAAGGAGATCCTGTCAGACGGGCAGACCCGGAAGAGTCTGGGGATGGCAAAGCCGAAGAATTTTATGATGCGAACAGTTGTCCTGCCCTTGAGATGGGGACTGGTTTCTCCCTGTTACATAGAAGGAAAAGCCATTGGTTTCGTTAAGAACAAGATGGCAAACACATTCTATCACCTTCGGGCAAGTGTTGTAAATAAGGGGACTGTCCGGAAAAAGATGTGGGGGGGGGTACAGCTCCTAACTGAATTAAGAAGCGCATCACCCGTTATATCTTTCAGGCTGATTGATATGTCTGGCGCTGCCGCCGAAAGGATGGTGGCGTGATATGGTTGTAGTTTATAACAGCGATGAGCGTTTCGCCGGCATTTTTGCCACATCTGTCCTGTCTTTGTTTGAGAATAACAAGGATGCGGAGGAGATAACGGTTTATCTTATCGAGAACGGGGTAAGTGAGGAAAGCAAGGCAAAATTTCAACAGATAGCAAGAAGTTATGGCAGGACGATCATTACACTTCCGATGCCGGATCTTGAAAAATTGGCCGGAGTGGAGGTAGTCATTCCGGGGTATAACCGGATGGCGACCTGTGGACGGCTGTTTATTGCCTCCCTGCTTCCGCAGGAAGTGGAAAGGGCTATTTATGTTGATAGCGACACAATATTTGTGGATTCGGTGTCGGAACTGTGGGATTTCGATTTGTCCGGCTGTCCGATCGCAATGGCTAACGGAGCGATGGGACCTTGGTATCGAAGCATTCTGGGAATCCCAAAGGATGGAATATATTTTAATTCCGGTCTGCTTCTGATTGATGTAAAGCGCTGGAGGGAGGAGCGCGTTGAAGATTCTTTCCTGTCCTTTTTAAAAAGTCAGGATGGGTATGTCGCGTTTCCGGACGAGGGTGTACTGAATGCGGTGTTCGATGGGAAGATTAAAATGCTCCCGCTCCGTTATAACGTAATCAGTCTGGTATATGCATTCTCTTATAAAGAGCTTATGCGTATCAAAGGGCCGCAGAACTTTTACAGCGGTGAGGAGATGGAGAAGGCCGGGAAGCATCCGGTGATGGTGCATTTCACGCATAACTTTTATCTGCCGGTCAGGCCGTGGATGAAAGGATGCAGCCATCCGTATGCAAAACAGTTTCTGATGTACCGGGACATGACCCCATGGAAAGACGAGCCATTATGGGAAGATAATCGTTCGCTGGTCAGCAAGGCTTATACATTTTATAGCCATTGTGCTCCGAAACCGCTTATGGTGTGGACATCAAGGATGATTAATGTCTATCTGACACCGATGATGCACAAAGTTAAACAATATAGGCACAGAAAGCACGCATCGGGGGGGGGTACAACTCCTAACTGAATTAAGAAGTGCGTCACCTGTTATTTCTTTCAGGCTGATTGATATGTCTGGCGCTGCCGCCGAAAGGATGGTGGCGTGAGATGGTTATAGTTTATAACAGCGATGAGCGTTTCGCCGGCATTTTTGCCACATCTGTCCTGTCTTTGTTTGAGAATAACAAGGATACGGAGGAGATAACCGTTTATCTTATCGAGAACGGGGTCAGTGAGGAAAGCAAGGCAAAATTTCAACAGATAGCGAGAAGCTATGGCAGGACGATTATTACACTCCCGATGCCGGATCTTGAAAAGCTGGCCGGGGTGGAGGTAGTCATTCCGGGATATAACCGGATGGCGACCTGTGGACGACTGTTTATTGCATCATTGCTGCCGGAGAGTATTGATAAAGTGATTTATGCTGATTGCGACACGGTTTTTGTAGATTCGATTGAAGAACTGTGGGAGACGGACATATCGGGACATCCGGTCGGGATGACTGACGGTGCTCAGAATATGGCATACCGAAAGCTTCTAGGGTTGTCTGGGGAAGGTATTTATTTCAATTCGGGGCTTCTTTTGATCAATTTAAAACTATGGAGGGAAGAACAGTCGGAACAGGCGTTTATTGATTATATCGTGAGCAGAAACGGTTATGTGACCTTTCCGGATGAGGGAGTCCTCAATGCGGTATTTGACGGGAGGATCAAGCTGCTGCCGCTGCGATACAATGCGATCACGGCGATCTTTGCTTTTTCGTATGAGGAGCTGTGTCACATTAAAAGCCTGAAGGATTTCTATAGTCCGCAAGAGGTTGAAGAAGCGAAGAAAAGCCCTGTAATGGTCCATTTCACAAATAATTTTTATATGCCGTTAAGACCGTGGATGAAAGGGTGCGTCCACCCGTATACACAGAGTTACTTGAAATATCGGAACATGACGCCATGGAGAGAGGAACCGCTCTGGGAGGACAGCCGGTCGATGCTCAAGAAACTTTATACGGGATATTGCCATAAGGTTCCGAAAGCAATATTTGTTATGACATCGAACATTATCAATGTACATCTGACACCGATGATGCACCGATATAAAAAGTGGAGACACAGCAAAAAGGAGTAAATATGGATCATTATGATTATCTGATTGTAGGAGCGGGCTTGTTCGGAGCAGTATTTGCAGAACGCGCAAAAAACATCGGAAAGAAGTGTTTGGTGGTTGACCGTCGGGATCACATCGCAGGAAATGTATACACCTATGAACGCAACGGTATTCATGTTCACGCTTATGGGCCGCATATTTTCCACACGAATGACAATGCAGTATGGGAGTATGTAAATCAATTCACGCGATTCCATAACTTCAAACTGGGAACCATAGCGAATTATAAAGGAGAGATCTATTCCCTGCCGTTCAATATGTACACATTCAATCGTATGTGGGGTGTGTTAGCGCCGGAGGAAGCAGAAAAAAGGATCAGGGAACAGCGAGAGGCTGCCGGAATCAAGGAACCTCAAAATCTGGAAGAGCAGGCTATATCACTTGTGGGTACGGACATCTATGAAAAGCTCATTAAGGGCTACACGGAAAAGCAATGGGGTCGGTCTTGCAGGGAGCTTCCGTCTTTCATTATCAAGCGACTGCCGGTGCGGTTCACATGGGATAATAACTATTTCAATGCACTGTATCAGGGAGTTCCTGTGGGCGGGTACACGCAGATGGTGAAAAATATGTTGGAAGGTATTGAAGTACGCTTGGGTGTGGATTATTTGACGCATAAGGGGGAGCTTGCTTCATTGGCAGAAAAGGTGGTATACACCGGAGCGATTGATGCTTATTTTGATTATAAGCTGGGAGCATTGGAATATCGTTCGGTACGGTTTGAAACGGAGGAATTGAATAAACCGAACTATCAGGGCAATGCGGTAGTGAATTATACGGATAAAGAGACACCATGGACACGGATTATAGAACATAAATGGTTTGAGTTCGGAAAGGATGCAGCGGGTAATGACATACCGGGGACGGTGATTAGCCGTGAGTACAGTGCAGAGTGGAAACCGGGGATCGAACCCTATTACCCTGTGAATGATGAGAAAAACGGAGCATTGTATGCCGAGTACAAGGTACTGGCAGAGCAGGAGGAGAATGTGATTTTCGGTGGACGCTTAGGAGAGTACAGGTATTACGATATGGATCAGGTGATTGCGCGAGCGTTGGCAGTTTGCGGCAAGGAGCTGCGGGAGGGTTTGGTATGAGACCATTGCCGTCCAAGGTGGTTATGACCGTAAAGCAGAACAGATTTTTGTTTAATACTGTTGGCAAGGCATATTACTATGGGTTCCTTGGCGTGAAGGAATTGTTATTTGATGTCGGGACTGCGATAAAAAGAGTTTTTCCGGATAACGATGTGAAAGCGATCCGCGCATTGAAAGGAACCTGTTCCGGAAAATGTTTCATCATTGGAAACGGGCCTTCTTTGAGAGCGGAGGATTTGGATAGGATTAAAGAACAACGTATTCCGTCGTTTTCCTCTAATAATATAGACGCCATATTTGAGCGCACCGACTGGCGCCCGGATTACTATGTCTGTCAGGACAAAAACGGCCTGAAAACGCAGGAGCACCACAAGGTGGCGTTAACGTATCATTTTGGAACGTATTTTTTTGCGAAAGACGCGAAAAAGATAGTAGAGGAATGTGAATTGACAAAGCAGGAAAACGTACTCTATTTCCGGGCCGATGTGTCGAATATGACGAGAGATCCAAACAAGTGCAGCCCGGATGCATCTTTGCGGGTTGCCAGTGGCTTTACGGTAACTTACGCGGCAATACAACTGGCGATGTATCTGGGGTATGAGGAGATCTATCTGCTTGGCGTCGACTGCAGTTATCCGAAAATTGCAGATAGGAATGGTCTGCGGATTGAGTATGACGGGCCAAGCCACTTTGATGGATGCGCTCAGAATGAAACGGTCAGCTACGGATATGCCAATGTCGAGGGCATGATGCAGGCATACAGGAACGCAAAGAAATATGCGGACGAACATGGGATAAAAATATACAATGCGACTCGCGGAGGTAAGCTGGAAGTGTTTGAAAGAGTAGGTCTCTCTAAAGTTATTGGGGGGGGTGGGATAACCTATCTTCTTGATATCGTTCATCTTACTTCGGACAGACGTGTCCGGGGTGCAGCGGCATGAGTGTGCTGGCAAAGGTGAGTATCAGACGCAGGATCAAGGAGAATAGGTATATCCGTTTTATGGCGATTCCTTATATGCGTGTAAGGGAGTATTATCGGCGAAAAAAATATCTGCAGGAGGATGATCCGGCATATTTCAGAGCGCTGAAAGGCGGACATGCCGGGGAACGTTGTTTTGTGATTGGCAACGGGCCGAGTCTGTTGCCGGAGGATCTGGACAAGCTGGCGGCTGAGGGTGAGACATGTTTCGGTACAAATCGAATTTATTGTATCTATCCTCAAACGAAATGGCGACCTGACTATTATATCTGCTTTGATATGGAAGCGGTATCTACGCTCATGCAGGATATCAAAGACGCAGGAGATTATCCGAAGTTCATCAACTATAAAGGAGCCAGATTCGGGCGTGAGGAGAAGGACAATATTCACTACATATTTGTGGCGGATAAGTTTATGGCCGATGCATTTAAGCAAGAGTGCCCGACGCTTCGGGATGATGTCGACAAAGGTGTCACCAGAAGCGCGACCGTCACTGTTGCTGCCATTGAAATGGCGATTTATATGGGCTTCAAAACTATTTATCTGTTGGGCGTTGACAACAATTATTCACTGAAACGATTCAGAGACGGACATGTCGTCAAGGATACGTCGGTGCAGACAAGCTATTTCGCAGGCATGGAGGATCCCAGAGGAGGAGACGGAACCGAACGCGCGGTACAGGCGATTGATTTTATGAATGATTCTTATACGATAAGCAGGACTTTTGCGGAGGAAAGAGGCGTGAAAATATACAATGCCACGCGCGGCGGCAAACTGGAAGTGTTTGAGCGGGTCGACTTTGATTCTTTGTTTAAAGAAAGCAGGAGAGCAGAATGAAAAACATTCAGATGATCGTCTTTGACGTAGACGGTGTGATAACCGATGGAAAACAATACATAGACGGACAGGGCGAAGAGACGAAGACAATCTCCCTGAAAGACATGGATGCCCTTAGTCTTTTGCATCAGGCCGGCTACAAGATAGGGTGTATTTCTGGAGAGGATACAGCCTTCAGCAGAAGACTTTCCCAGATAGCTCCGCTGGATTTTGTAAAGCTTGGATGTAAGACAAAGATAAAAGCAATAGAAGAAATTGAGAAAATGTTTCGATTGAAGGATTGCGACCTGTGTTATATCGGTGACGGAAAATATGATATTCCTGTCATGGAGAGGGTTGGCTTGGGAATATGCCCCGCCGATGCGATTGATGAGGTGAAGCATGTGGCGGACGTAATCCTGAAGCGCAAAGGCGGCGAAGGCTGTATTGCCGAGTGCTATACGCTTCTGGAGAAGAGAAAAATATACACCGGTACGATAGCAGGAGACGCCGTCGGGAATGAGCTTATCCGGGAACGCATAGAAGGGCATCGGGCAGTGTTTGACGCGTTGGCAGCAGACGAGGATCTTTGTACAAGGATCGGCGTTTCTGCCGGAATGATAAATAACTGCTATCAAAATGGCGGGCATCTGTTTCTGTGCGGCAATGGAGGCAGCGCGGCGGATGCGCAGCATCTTGCGGCAGAGCTCGTCGGCAGATTCTATCTGGAACGAAGAGCTTTGAGTGCGGAAGCTTTGTCTACGAATACGTCTGTCCTCACCGCTTTGGCGAACGACTATGATTACGATATGATTTTTGCCCGGCAGGTAGAGGCTAAGGCATCGGAAGGGGATGTCCTGATCGGGATTACCACCAGCGGAACCAGCAAAAACATCCGGCAGGCGTTTCAGAAAGCAAAGCAGCAGGGGGTAAAAACGATCCTGATGACGGGGAAGATCGCGGAAAATGCCGAGATACTTCAGGACACGGATTGCCTGCTGGCGGTCCCTTCGCGGGATACGCCGCGGATTCAGGAAATGCATATTTTGATGGGACATATTATCTGCGAGCTTGTAGAACGGGAGATTGCAGAAAATATACAATAAATACAAGAGCAAAGGGAAGGAAGAGACATGGGCAGAGAGCATATTTTTATCATTGCTGAAATCGGCATCAATCACAACGGAGATCTGGATATTGCAAAGAAACTGATTGACTGGGCGGTGCTGGCCGGCTGTGATGCAGTGAAGTTTCAGAAACGGACCGTGGACAAGGTATATACAAAGGAGTATCTGGACAGTTACCGCGAGAGTCCGTGGGGGACTACGCAGCGTGCGCAGAAGGAAGGACTGGAGTTCGGCAAAGCGGACTATGACGAGATTGACCGGTACTGCAGGGAGAAGGGCATCGAGTGGTTTGCCTCGGCATGGGACACGGAGGCGCAGGAGTTCCTCCGGCAATATGACCTGAAGCACAACAAGATTGCTTCTGCGATGCTTACCAATGATGAAATGCTTGAGATGGTCGCTTCGGAAGGAAAATATACATTTATTGCGACCGGGATGAGCTCCTATGACGAGATCGATCACGCGGTAGAGGTATTCCGGAAGCAGAACTGTCCGTTTGAGCTGATGCACTGCAACAGTACATATCCGATGCCGAAGGAGGACGCAAATCTCAGGCTGATCCCGGTATTGAAAGCGCGATACGGATGTAAGGTCGGATACAGCGGACATGAGACAGGCCGGATCGTATCTTCCTCCGCGGCAGCGCTTGGGGCCACGTCTATAGAGAGGCATATCACGCTGGATCAGACGATGTACGGTTCCGATCAGGCGGCGTCTCTCAACGTCAGGGATCTGGTGCGTCTGGTGGAGGACATCCGGCTGATTGAGACGATTCTGGGAGACGGGGAGAAAACGCTTTCTTCCAAGGAGCTGGAGACGAGAAAAAAACTGCGCGGCTGCTGAGAAGGATGCAGATGCACGGAGAAAGAAACTGCGCGGCTGTTGAGAAAAATGCAGGTGTATGGAGGAAGAGGAATGGACAGGCGGCTGTCGGAACTTGTAGACGAACAGAAGAACATTGCATTGATACCTGCACGGGGCGGCTCCAAATCCGTGCCGAAAAAGAATATCAGAATATTCAACGGACATCCTCTGATCGCCTATTCCATCGCGGCGGCCAAGCTGTCAAAACGGATTGACCGGGTGATCGTCAGCACGGACTCAGAGGAGATCGCCGGGATCGCGCGGCATTATGGCGCGGAAGTGCCGTTCTTGAGACCGTCGGAATACGCGCGGGATGATTCACCGGATATCGAATTTGTCAGGCATGCGATCGAATGGTTTGCGAAGCATGAGAGAAAAGTACCGAAATACATATCCCATATCCGGGTGACGAGTCCTGTTCGGGACTGGCGGGTCATCGATGAAGGGATTGACACGATCATGAGGGATAAGAACGCCAGCTCCCTGCGCTCAGGGTATATATGCGTGCACCCGCCATATAAATGGTTCCAGCTAAGTGACGCAGAATATGCCAGACCTCTGATGCCGGGCATGACCTGTGACGAAGCAAATCTGCCAAGACAGGGGTTCCCGAAGGTACTTGTCCCAAACGGATACATCGATGTCTTGCGATCTGATTTTATCATAGAAAACGACCTGATGCATGGGGAAAGGATGATCGGGTTCGTCACGGAAGAGGTGCCGGACATCGATACGGAAGCGGATCTTTGCAAGCTGGAGATGTATAAGGGGCAAAAAGAGGCGTTGGACGAGCTGATGCATTATCTGAACAAGATTGGAGAGACGACGGCATGAACAAATATGTGGAGACAGCTTATCAGGAAAAAGAAAAACCGTTTGGGGAATACCCGCTCCAACTGGCTGAATATCTGATGGAGAGATTCGGGCTGAAAAAAGGCATGCGTATTCTGGACAATGGCTGCGGGAGGGGAGAGTTTCTTCATGCTTTCAGTTCCCTTGGGATGGAGGCGAGCGGAACGGATATTTCCGATTTTTGCAAGCAATCGAAGGTGGTGGATCTGAATCACGATATGCTTCCGTTTCCGGACAATTATTTTGACGCGATTTTTTCAAAGTCGGTGATCGAGCACATTGAGAATACCGAGCATTATATGAGCGAGATGAGGCGTGTTCTGAAAGAGGGGGGGTACTTATTCTGATGGTTCCCGACTGGGAAACACAGTACTTCATCTTTTATCAGGACCCTACTCACATTCACCCTTACACCAAAAAGTCGGTCGACAGGCTGTTGAATATGTGTGAATTCAAAGAGGTCAGTTCTGAGAAATTTGTCCAGCTCCCCAGCGTGTGGAGGAATAGCGTCATGCGGTTTTTCAGCCGTATGATCCGTCTGGCGGGGCCGGTAAAGAAAATATATAAGAACAAATTTATACGTTTTTCGCGTGAACTGATGATATTGGGGAGTGGAACAAAATGAGCATTGTCTGGGGCGTGATGCAGGGCCGTTTTACGGATAAAGGGGGTTTTTACCCGCAGCAGTTTCCATGGGATGCATGGAAGCAGGAGTTTTATACTGCAGGGAAATACGGGATCGACTGCATGGAATGGATGTTCAATGCGGAGCGCTATGAGGACAACCCGGTCTGGACGGACAACGGAAGGAAAGAAATCGCGGACATTGTGCAGGATTCCGGAGTAGGCGTCGGTTCAATTTGCGCCAACTACTATATGGAGCATTCCTTGCTGGCGGATGAAGCGGCGGATATTCTCGACCGTCTGCTGGATGCCGGGGAAGAACTGGGTGCAAGGCATATCGTTCTGCCCCTGTTTGGTGCGAGCGGGATTGAGGATGCTGATACGCTGTCTGAGCTGTCTGATTGGGTGGGGACACGGCTCTTGGGCCGGGACATCAGGGTGTGCCTTGAGACGGATATGCCCGTGGATTTCCAGCTTGCCGCATGCGACAGGTCAGGCGGTGACAGGATCGGAGTTTGCTATGACGTAGGCAACGCGGCCGGAAGAGGCTGCGACTACGCGGACGATCTGTCAAAAATCAGTAGGGGGGGGTATTACCACGAGATTCATCTCAAGGATAAAAAGCTCAACGGGAACAGCGTAATGCTGGGACACGGTTCGGTCGATTTTTCCAAGGTTCTGAACATTGCCGAAGGCAGGGATCGACTGATGGTATACGAGAGCTTTTTTGATGTCTGTGCGGTAAAGGATACGGCAAGAAATATTGCATATATCAGGGGGATATTTGATGGGAAAAAAGATATTGTTTGTGGGGCTGGGGAGTGCGGGCCAGCGCCACCTTAGGAATCTGAAAAGACTGTACGGAGACAATGCAGAGATTATGGCATACCGGGTACGCAAACTGCAGCGGGTGTTCGACGACAGGATGCATATCGTAGAAGGAAAGAATCTGGATGACGAATACGGCATCACGGTGTTTGACGACTACGACGAGGCGCTGCGGGCAAAGCCGGACATAGTTTTTATTACGAATCAAAACAGCCGTCACATGGAGCATGCGTTAAAGGCGGCCAAAGCAGGGTGTCATCTGTTTATTGAAAAACCTCTGGCAGTGACGATGGAGGGCGTAGACGAACTGGCCGTCGAGATGAAAGCACATGGGAAGATTGCGTATGTCGGCTATCAGAATCGGCTGCATCCCTGTGTGAAAAAGGCGAAGGAAATTTTGGGCGCTCATAAACTGGGCCGGATCTATATGGTCTACAGCGAGCTGGGCGAGTATCTGCCGGGGATGCATCCGTGGGAGGATTACCGGAATATGAACGAAGCGCGGCAGGAGTCCGGCGGCGGAGTGGTGCTGTGCCAGCTTCATGAATTGGATTACCTGTATTATCTGTTTGGGACGCCGGAGGAGATTTATGCGGTCGGCGGACACAGAAGCGGTCTGGAGATCAATGTTGAGGATACGGCGACGGCACTGTGCCGATATGACTATGAGGGCAGCGAGTGCGCGGTAAACGTACATCTTGATTTTTTGCAGTCGCCGCCTACCCGCCATTGCAAGATTGCAGGAGAGTTTGGGCGCTTCGAATTTGATTTGCTGAGAAATGAATACAAACTGTACCTGACAGATGGGACAACGGAAGAAAAGACGTTCAGCGAATTTGAGCGAAACGATATGTTCTTGGAAGAACTGAGCATTTTCATGGATGCGGTATCCGGGCGCTGCGACAGGACGCTGATCGATATAAACGAGGGAAAGAAGAGTCTGGAGTTTGCTTTGAAAATCAAGGAAGCCATGAAGAACGGCGGTGTATGCCGGAATATACATTTTTCCTGAGAAGTGAATGCACAGTGCATTGTGCGTTTCAGGGGAAAGGAGACTGAGAATGAACGCTGTAGAGCGATTAATGATTCCCGGGCGAGTCGTTATCATTACGGGAGGCGCCGGATTGCTGGGGAGAAAGCATGCCGAGGCTGTAATAGAAGGCGGCGGCATACCTGCCTTGCTGGATATTGCGGATGAGTATCTCAGCCGTGCCAGAGAGACCCTGTCAGAAAAGTATCCGGGGAAAAAAGTGGAATGCCAAAAAGCAGACATTACCGATCGGCAGCAGGTAGAGACAGTGGGTAATGTCTTGCTGGAGAAATACGGTCATATCGACGGCCTCATCAATAATGCGGCAAATAATCCCAAGGTGGAAGGCACGTCGGAAAACATGAAGCCAATTCGCTTTGAAAATTTTCCGATGTATATGTGGATGAATGATCTGGCTGTCGGGCTCACGGGTGCGTTTGTGTGCTCGCAGGTGTTTGGGGCGATCATGGCCGAAAACAAGCGGGGGGGGGTAATTCTCAACATTTCTTCCGATTTGGGAATCATTGCCCCGGATCAGCGCATATATCGCCGCGAAGGACTGCCGGATGACGAGCAGACGGTAAAGCCGGTCACTTATTCCGTAATCAAGCATGGGCTGATCGGGTTGACGAAGTATCTGGCTACATACTGGGCTGAAAGGGGAGTGCGGGCCAACGCACTGTGTCCGGGCGGTGTATTCAACGGACAGAATGATGAATTTCTGACGAAGCTCACGAATCTCATTCCCTTGGGGCGTATGGCAAATGTGGACGAGTATAAGAGCACGGTGCTCTATATGCTTTCCGACGCCAGCAGCTATATGACAGGAAGCACCTTGATCGTGGACGGCGGGCGGACATGCTGGTGAGAAGGATATTATTGAAATGGGAGGATATAAATATGTCTTTTCTTTTGAAAGTAGATCAAGTTGGAGCAGATTATATAAGAACAACGAAAGAGAGTTCAAGGCCTGTTTATTATGATGAGCAGAAGAAAAAGCTTCTGGTTGGTTATGTATTCTGCGATAAAGAGAGAGAAGCCTTAGACTGTGGATGGGAGCAGGATCCCAAAGCTCTGCAGCAGTTTGATGGCTCTATGGCATTAATCTCGTGGGGGGCGAAAGTAGTTCTTTGCTCTGATTTGATGGGCTGTGAAAAAATATATTATTATCAGGGCAATCACAGTTTTCTTGTATCAGATGATTTTTGGGATATTATCCGAGAAATACAGCCGAAATTCTCCGATCTTGATGAAAAAAATTTACGTGCGCGACTTCTTGTGGGAAGCGGATATTTGAGTGAGGAAACCGTCATCAAGGGAATGTCTATTTTGCTGCCGGCGGCAAGAGTTGAATACGATTTACTGTCTGGGAAATTGAAAAACGAGCAGTACCAACTCTACAGATTCAGTGGTGAAGTGACAGATATAGATGAGGCTGCAAAGAGAATCGGTCAGGCGATTGACACAACGATACAGCGTATTCAGGAAAGACATGGAGACGTAGTATATGGTCTTGGACTTTCCGGTGGGCTGGACTCACGGCTTGCATTGCATTACGCATTAAAAAATGGTATGAGGCTATCCTGTTTCAATGTTTGCAAAAAGCGCCCCAATGGTGTTCTGACAGCAAGAAGTGTTCGATTGGCACAAAAATTGGCGGATTTATATTCTGTTCCCCTTACAATCGTGGAATGGGATCCTAAGCAGATTGGAGCAGTAAAACAGGTACAGCTCAGGCAATATCCTGACGGCCCTTTACAGGAGGCAGCGAGAGATATTTATAAATACGTACCGGATTGGAAACCGGATTTTGATGTCTTGCTGACCGGTGGTATGGGTATGGGGCAGCAGTTATTTGCTACGCATTATGATGAAAAAGAAAACGCTGAGCTTTCTCAGATAATGGAATATGTTACAAACGGAATCCTTTACTCCTACAACAAAAGCATGATTAGCCGCGGCCTGCATGTGCTGTTTGGAGCGCCAATCAAACAGAATTCCTTCCGCTATCCGTGGGAACAGAAATTATTTTTTGATTCGAGGGAAGACATAAATAGACGTGCAGTGGCGGTGGCAGAGAATCTCATGAATGAAGGGACTTCCTATTTTGAAACGATTTTCAATATTCGGGGAAGGTATTTTGGAGCATATTCGTGCAATGGTGCTTTTGAGAGCATGTACAGACTGAAACCGGCGTATTCTATTTATTCGTCCTATGTTCTTAAAGAAGCGTTGAGGTTTTCTACATGGTTATTGCCACATCGTGGTCTTACACGAGGAACCATTCGCTTCAATTTACCGGAGGCGAGTCAGATTGCGGAGGAAGGACATGATGCGGCACCTGCAAAGATCAATAATTTCCGATTCCTGAGAAAGTGTATGGCTCTGACAGATCGCGTAATTCGGGGAGATGGGTCGCATGTTTCGACAAAGTATTGGCGTTCGCAGGAGGTATGGCATTCGTTTGAGGAGGACATGAATTCTGGTGGCAAATGGTTCTGGGAAATTATGGATACAGATATACCGCTTGATGAGGTAAAGAAGACATCTGAAATTAAAATGACATCACTTTGGGACACTAAACGTCTTTTGGATGCTTTAGAGACAAAAGAATATTTGAAGTGGGATGGATGAAAGTTTTGCAAAGAGGAGGTATGAACATTGGAGGAAACCATAGCTTGTGCTGACAATACGATAAGGGTATTGCATGTCATAGGAAAGCTGGGCAGTGGAGGGATAGAAACGCTTCTGGTTTCGCTTATTGAGAATATGAGCAGATCAGATATGGAAATTCATTTTCTTCTTTTTGATGAAAAAGTGCAGGGATTTTATGATGATCTTGTGAAGCGTCAGGGTTGCGAACTGGATTACATCAAATCGATAAACTGCAACAATAAAATCAGAAAGACAATCATACGCATGAAGCGCATCAAATCTTTTTTGGAGCAACAGAAATATACGATCGTTCATTTGCATGGAGGACCGCAGCAATACATATATGCTTATATTGCCCGCAGAACGGGAGCCAAAGCGGCAATCATTCATTCTCATAGCGTGAGGGAATCCGATGGACTGAGGACGAAAATGGTGTCGATTCTGAAATATTGTTTTAGAAATTCAGTTTCCTATTATTTGGCGTGTTCAGAGGAGGCTGCAAAATTTGCATGGCCCAAGAATGTAAGTCGGGAAAAATGTGCTGTTTTAAAAAATGGTATTCCTGTTGATAAATATCGATTCAACAAAACGACACGCGACAGCTTCAGAAAAAAATATGGTTTGAATGAGAAATTTGTGATAGGTCATGTGGGCAGGTTTGCAAAAGAAAAAAACCATGAATTTCTTCTGGAAGTGTTTGATTTAATCTTAAAAGAAAATTCAGAAAGCGTACTTTTGCTTATCGGCGAAGGACCACTGGAAACGCCAATACGAGAAAAAGCGAACAAGTTAGGTATAGCAGACAATGTTCTGTTTTTTGGAACTACATACGATGTGGCGAGCGCGTTGATGGGAATGGATGTTATGTGCTTCCCGTCTGTTTGTGAAGGTCTGGGAATTGCGGTGATTGAAGCACAGGCTGCATCTTTGCAGGTAATTGCATCGGATAATGTCCCCGATAGCGCTGATATAACCGGATACATAAAGAGGTTAAACTTGAACGATCCAGCTCGTGTATGGGTGGATGCAATCAATGCCTACAGAGGAGGCTATAGAAGAACAGATATGTCTGATGCGATTAGAAAAGCAGGATATGACATTAAGGATTCCGCGGAAAAATTGGAAAAATTGTATAGGAATTTAGCATCTGCCTCGGGGGGGGGCAGTCGTCAGATAGCATTTGCGGTCTTTGAAGACACCCGGTCATACCGCTCCTGTATACAGGAGGTGGCGGCATGACGGAGATTATATTGAGCATTATTATAGGCGCTTATAATGAAGAAAGAAATATCAAAAGGTGTTTACGGTCGATCTTGGATAATACCTTGAGCGAGATAGAGGTGATCGTAGTAGATGATGGTTCTACGGATGAAACATATAATATTTGCACGAAAATAGCTGAAGAAGATAAGCGTTTGCGGGTAATCAGAAAAGAAAACGGCGGAGTATCTTCCGCAAGAAATATAGGGCTCAAAATGGCAAAAGGAACATATTTTGCTTTTATTGACGGAGATGATTATGTCTCTCCCCAGATGTTTGAGGTGATGATTGATTCCCTGATGCAGCAGAATGCAGATATATGCTATTGCAGATGCATAAAAGAGACATTAACTGGAGAAGTAACATGGAAGTCTCGCAAATATAAAACGCCTTTAGTAATTGGAAGAGACAATGTATTCAAAATGGTATTAAGTGAAAAGCGCACAGTAGGGATGGGAGCGTGTGGGAAGATTGCAAAAAGAAGTATACAGGAGGAGAACCAGATTTACTTTGATGAGAAGCTTCATTGGGGTGAAGATGGGGTATTCTGGTGCAGGTATCATGTTTTTGCAGAGAGAATGACGCTCATCAATGAGTGCTTTTACCATTGTGTATTAGATGGAAATAATGTAACTACTATTTCAAGATTGACCCCAAGACAATTAACATATGTAGATGCTTGTGAGCAGATTGTTTGTTTAGGGAACGACACATCAAAATATTTTGGATATCTTGCAAAAGCAAAATACCATGAAAGTATAGGACATATGTACATAAGAACCTATATATATAATGAAGAAAATCGACTGCCGGATAAATTAGAGAGGGGAATAAAGAAATACAGATGGGAATTCTATTCTTCACCGGAAGTTTATTTTTCGGTGAAATGCTATTATTTTATAATGTTATGCTCGATAAATCTTCATATAGACGCTAAATGGATTTTTAAGTTAAAAAGTCTTAAAGAAATCATAGCTAAAAAGAGGAAATGATGAAAATGTATTATGGGCAAACGAGGTGGAGATCTCATTTATCATGGAATATTAGCTACATTTTAATGATATTTTTATTGACGATTCCACATTTAAAACCGGACTATTTTAATTCTATTCCGATTATGGACAGCATCTTTAACGCTTTCAGGATCCTTTCATTTGTAATTTTAGCAATCAGATATTTTTTCTTTTATAGAAGGATTAGTAAAATCATTATTGTCCTTTTTTTGTTGGAGCTATTTTTGTTGGGCAACACGGCACTACATAACGGAAATACATACAATTCACTACTGGATGTTTTCCCGACTGTAAGCATCTGTATGCTCTATGATATGGTCGATAAGAAGAGAATCGTTTCCTTTGTATCTGTTCAGTTATTTTGCCTCGAATTACTAATATACATTAATTTTTTAACCATACTTTTGTTCCCAGAGGGTTTATATACGGCGTATTACACATATAATTTTTTCCTTGGTTATTATAATACTCTTGACAAGTATTTTCTGCCTGCGTTGATGTTCGCATTTTTATATAAAGAAATGACGGGGAAGAAAGCGAGGGCGTATGTGTTGACAGCAATTATTTTTGCATCTGGGATTTTGGTTTGGTCCGGCGGCATATTGATAGCGCTTGCTGGTGTAGCCATTGTATACTGTTTCTTCAAGGAGAAAACGGTTATTTTTAATTATTACAGCTATTGGCTGATGCATATTGTGTTTTTCTTGTTCGTGATCTTGCTTCACACACAGGATACATTGCGATGGGTCATTCAGGATGTTTTGGGTAAATGGAATTCTCTGGAGGGCAGGATGCTTGTCTGGCAGATTGAATTAAAACGATTCATGGATTCTCCCATAGTGGGATATGGAGTAGAGGATAGCTCCGTTAGAATGGGGCAAAATGGATGGGCGTCACATGCACACAATTTATTACTGGAAATATTGCATCGAGGGGGATTGGTTTATCTGACGTTGTTTATATGTATTATTATTCTTGCAGGACGAAAAATGATGAAAAACAAAAATACAGAAGTGGTAAAAATTATTTCGGTTGTTATGCTTGGATGGTGTCTTCACACATTGGTTGAACCAATGATGGGAGCATTGTACATGGGGCTATTTGTAATCGCGTATCATTGCGAGGATTATATAAAAATATGCAGATGTAATTCATAACGGAGATTAAGACGGAGATGTTGAAAAAACCAAAAATGCGAACGGAAAACAAAACAGTTCAGAGCGTCTTTATTGTGGTGGCCGGTAATATTGCATTGCTCTTGGCAAGATGCTTCTTGTGGCTGATTATTCCAAAGCTGCTGGGCGTTGCGGAATACGGCTATTATAAGACGTTTACCTTATATTTGACATATGCCATGTTCCTGCATTTCGGTTTTCCGGACGGAATTCTTCTTATTTATGGTGGGAAGGATTATGAAGATATTAATAAGCGGGAATTTTGCATGTACTCCCGCTTTTTTCTGATTTTTCTAGGAGCTATTTCACTTCTTTGTGTGATTGGCGGCTTTATTATACGAGGAGTGGACAAGTATCTTTTTTTCATGCTTGGTGCAGATGCTTTTTTTATCAATATGGCGACCTATTTCAAATTTATTTCTCAGGCAGTAATGCGTTTTGGTGAACTGACTAAGCGCAATATGCTTGAAGCGGTTTTACAAGTGGCTTCTGTTATAGTGTTTGGAATTTTGTCAAGGCTGCATGTAATAGAAGCAAACGGGAAAATGTATATCATGTTTTTGGTGGCGATTGATGCGTTTATTTTGCTCTGGTATATTCCTAAGTACCATGATTTTATATTTGGAATTCGTGAGAAAATATCATGGGCAAAAATAATGAATATATTTCGAGTTGGAATTTTGCTGACAATGGCATTCCAGATCTCGCATCTGGTGTTCGTTTTGGATCGACAAATGGTTTCGATTTTGTTTCCGGTAACAACCTATTCTTTGTATTCGTTTGCATATAGTATAACGAATTTAATTACAGCGACGATTGGCGCAGTTGCGGTGGTGCTTTTCCCTAAGTTAAAACGGTTGGAAACAGACAGGATGATGATGCAATATCCGGTTTTTATATCAGGGATTGCGGTAATAGTCTTTTTTTTGCTGTCATGCTATTACCCGATGACTTTTTTTATTCGATGGTTTTTACCGGAATATGTTGATTCCGTGCGTTATATTAAGATAATATTTCCGGGTCTTGCCATTTCAAGTTGTATTAATATTGTTATCTTTACATATTACAAGGTATTGAAACGCTTAAAACAGTATTTATTCATTTCGCTTGCTCTTTTGGGGATTGGTTTTTTATTTAACATCAGTGGTTATATTTTGTGTCAGGATCCGGCCGTGTTCTCCGTTGCTTCTATTTTAACGTTGCTTGTGTGGTATTTTGTTTCTCAGAAATATATGATAGAGGGAGGATATAAAGTAGATTTTTGTAATTATGCGTATGTGTGTATTATGATTGGATGGTTTTACTTTGTGTCTTATATTATCAAGATGGATTATATTGCGATGATGATATATTTAGTCGGATTCTTTTTAATTACATTTGTTTACAAAACTGTAAATACAATACGTTCTGAAAAAAATAAATTATAACCTTGCATTTATCTCGCATCTGTTCTATAATAAATATATAGAATTCCTCTGCTAAAAGTGGAGGAAAGTGAATGGAAACAATCAAAAGAAGCAAGTTAGAAACGCTGACAATGAAGGACAATTTCATGTTCGGCGCCGTGATGTGTGAGCCCGAGAATTGCAGGCCGTTTTTGGAGATGGCGCTGGGGTTTCCGATTGGGAAGCTGGACGTCAGTATCGAGAAGAGTCTGGTGTACCATCCGGAGTACAAGGGAGTGCGCCTTGACGTCGAGGCGAGCGACACCAACCACACTCGTTACAATGTGGAGATGCAGGTAATCCAGAAGCCGTATCTGGAGCGCAGGGCGCGATACTACCACAGCCAGATCGATATGGATCTGCTGCGCAGAGGCGGCGGATACGGGAGCCTTTCGGACGCATATGTGATCTTCATCTGTGACTTCGATCCCTTTGGGTACAAAAAGTATCGGTATACGTTTCAGAACATGTGTCTGGAGGAGAAGGGCTTTTTCCTGAAGGATGGGCAGACGACGATGTTCTTGAGCACCCGCGGGGAGAATCCGGAGGAAGTACCGGGGAGTCTTGTTAGCTTTCTAAAATACATAGGATTAGGCTTATCGGAGAGTACGAAAGAATCAGAGGACGGCTATGTGCGGCAGTTGCAGGCTGCGGTGCGCAGGGTAAAGGCGAGCCGGGAGATGGAGGCGAAATATATGCTGTTGGAGGAGATGCTGCTGGACGAGCGGGAGGCCGGTCGCGTGGAAGGCCGTGAAGAAGGCCGAGCAGAAGGTCGCGTGGAAGGCCGTGAAGAAGGTCGAGCAGAAGGTCGCGCGGAAGGTCGTGAAGAAGGTCGTGCGGAAGGCCGAACAGAGGGTAAGGCAGAAGCGATTCTGGAACTGCTTGAGGATCTTTCGGATACTCTTCCGGAGGATTTGAGAGGCAGGATCCTTTCTGAGAAAGACGACGATGTCCTGAAGCGGTATCTGAAGCTGGCGAAGACGGCCGTTTCGCTGGATGAGTTTATACAAAAGATTTCTGAATAAAATATACGAATGGGACAAGTCTGAAAATCGACAGCCGAATGCAAATTAGATTCGGTTCTGAAAGGAATTTTCTCTGATCGCCCTGATTGGAGAAGATTTCATCTGTTATGTAACTGTTGATGCCGATTCGGCATGCTTTCAAATTTGAATTAGCAGAGGAATTCTATAAAAATAATGGATAAAACCATTTGAAAAGAGAGGGAAAATATATCTTGCATTCCATATTTATTTGTTCTATAATAAGTGCGTAGAATTCCTCTGCTAAAAGTGGAGGAAAGTGAATGGAAGAAATCAAAAGAAGTAAGTTAGAAACGCTGACAATGAAGGATAACTTCATGTTCGGGGCCGTGATGTGCGAGCCCGAGAACTGCAGGCCGTTTCTTGAGATGGCGCTGGGCTTTCCGATTGGGAAGCTGGATGTCAGTATCGAGAAGAGTCTGGTGTACCATCCGGAGTACAAGGGAGTGCGTCTTGACGTCGAGGCGAGCGACGCAAACCACACCCGTTACAATGTGGAGATGCAGGTGATCCAGAAGCCGTATCTGGAACGCAGGGCGCGGTATTACCACAGCCAGATCGATATGGATCTGCTGCGTAGAGGCGGCGGATACGGAAGTCTTTCGGACGCATATGTGATTTTCATCTGCGACTTTGATCCCTTCGGGTACAAAAAGTATCGGTATACGTTTCAAAACATGTGTCTGGAGGAGAAGGGCTTTGTCCTGAAGGACGGGCAGACGACGATGTTCTTGAGCACCCGTGGGGAGAATCCGGAGGAAGTACCGGGGAGTCTTGTCAGCTTTCTGGAATACATAGGATTAGGTTTATCGGAGAGTACGAAGGAATCAGAGGACGGCTATGTACGGCAGTTGCAGGCTGCGGTGCGCAGGGTGAAGGCGAGCCGGGAGATGGAGGCGAAGTATATGTTGTTGGAGGAGATGCTGCAGGATGAGCGGGAAGCCGGCCGCGCAGAGGGTCGTGCGGAAGGTCATGCAGAAGGTCGTGTAGCAGGCCGAGCAGAGGGTAAGGCAGAAGCGATTCTGGAACTGCTTGAGGATCTTTCGGATACTCTTCCGGAGGATTTGAGGAGCAGGATTCTTTCTGAGAAAGACGGAGATGTCCTGAAGCGATATCTGAAGCTGGCGAAGACAGCCGTTTCTCTGGATGAGTTTATACAAAAGATTTCTGAATAAAATATACGAATGAGACAAGTCTGAAAATCAATGACCGGATGTAGATCCGGTTCTGAAAGGAATTCTCTCTGATCGCCCTGACTGGAGAAAATTTCATCTGTTATGTAACTGTTGATGCCGACTCGGCATGTTTTCAAATTTGAATTGGCAGAGGAATTCTATAAAAAACTTATCTGTACAACACCACCGGATAACCGATATCAACCGTGTTGTAGATCACCCGGGCGGCGTCAAGCGGCAGGTTGACACAGCCGTGGGAGCCGTTGCCCTTGTAGATGGTGCCGCCAAACTCGTCACGCCATGTAGCGTCGTGCAGCCCGTAATTGCCGTAAAACGGCATCCAGAAATTGACAAACTCACTATAGCCGGGACCGTCGAGGGTGTCCGGCGATGCTTTATAATAGATATAATAGACACCGTCCGGCGTCTCGCAGTCCGGATCGCCGGAATTGCCGGAAACGCAATCAGTCTCAAGGAGTTTCTTGCCGTCCTTGTAGAGATAGACCTTTTGGTTTTCAAGATCGATCTCCACATAGCCGTCTTCTATTTTGCCGCGTTCGCTTTCTTTGGCGGTTACGGCTTTTTCTTCCCACACCGGAGTCAGAAACTGCACCTGATTTGTTTCAAGATATTTTTCAAGCATGGCTCTCGTCTCTGCACAGTCAAGCTTCTGACCGGTATCTCCTGCATACACGATGATCTCATCCCCGCCGCT
Organism: uncultured Lachnospiraceae bacterium; assembly: GCA_947627245.1. GTDB lineage: Bacteria > Bacillota > Clostridia > Lachnospirales > Lachnospiraceae > Choladousia. The sequence goes on from CANQVH010000039.1 coordinate 29,016, forward strand.
GGTGTGGAATGACATCGGCTTTCCCTGCACATCATATTTTTCGGCCAGTTGGGTAACGAATGTATCAAGGTAAGCGGGATCAAGGACAAATTCATGGTTTTCGTTTTCTGAAGTGTGGGCGGCCAGCTCCTTCGCGGTGATTGCTTCGGTCTGCGTGTCAAATTGCAGGGCGAGGCGTAAGCCGCTGTAAGGGCCGTCTTCTCCGTACGGATTGACAAGATCGGTGTCGGCGTAGTCCTCGGCGCTGATGCGTGTGTGCTCGAATTTCCACATCTGGGAAAGCTCTCCGGTATAATCGCGCAGAACAACCGGGTCTCCGGAATAGGGTCGGGAATTGTCGAGCGTCAGATACTGTCCGGCTGCGGTTCTGATGTAACAGTAGCCGTAGAGAGCTTTTTCGATGATCCATGATTCGGCGTCGGAGGCGTCGCCACGCTCCGAGTATATTGCAACGTCAGTGGAAGTGAGACTGCTTTTCGGACTTCCGACAGGCGCAGTTGAGGCATTTTTGTCTGTAATTGCGGCATTCTCAAGTGCAGCCGAGGAATTTTCAACCGTAATTGTGATATTCTCAGCCGTAGTCATGGTACTTTCGTTCACAATTTTGACGTTCTCAGGCGCAATCGAAACGGAATTATTTTCCGGCGAAGCACTGAGAGCGCCGCCCGTGTGCAGGGCTCTGATGCGAAAATATCCGTCCGGAATAGCTTCCGCATAAAACTTTTGCTGGTTGACATCCATAGAGCGGAAAAGCTGGGCGGTTCCGTCGTCTTTATCACGAACGGTGCAGTTCCGGATGTCGAGCACGTAATCCGAATTCTGCGCGCTGGAGATCTCGTACAGTCCCTCCGCGACGCCTCGGGCGTAAGTTGTTTCCTTTGGGGAGGCCGGTAAAATGTCTGTCACTGCAGGAGGCTCCGGAAGCTGTATAACGACAGAATCCTGAGGATTATGGACGTCCGGAACCTCTTCGATTTCTACGATTTCAATCTCGACTGCGGACGCGGACAGACTGCCGAAGCAGACGGCACCCGTGAAGATAGCAGATAACAGAATAGGAAAACGTTTCATAACCGAAAAACCTCCGCAAATCGTATATGTCTGATTGTAGCACAGAACCGGCAGAAAGGACAGAAGCATTTTTGGCGGATTTTCGTAGCTATGTGGGAAGAATTGTGTTATACTGCTAACGAAAAGGTGGGAATTTCTATGAAAAAGATCGATTTGAGAATCATCGCAGGGATGCTGGTGCTGGCTGCGGCTCTGTTTGCCGGAGGCTGTGAGATGGGCGGGGCGACCGGGAGGAAAACGCTTGCGGCGCAGAAGGCGCTGGACGACGGTGAATATGATCAGGCGCAGCAGCTTTTTGCGGAGGCGGCAAGGGACGGTGAGGAGCAGATGCTGGCATACCGCGGACTTGGTCTGGCATATATGGAGCTTGCGCAGTATGATGAGGCGGCGCAGGCGTTTGAGGCGGCGCTGGATTCTGCGGACAGCCGCATGGAGAGCAATGTTCTGGACGTCGAATTGTATCTTGCTACGGCACAGTACCGTGGCGGAAGCTATGACGATACCGCGGCGACCTGCGATCATATTCTTGAGGAATATGAGTCGGCTGACGCGTATTTTCTGCGTGGAGCGAGCCGGCTTCACGACGATATGCAGGAGGAGGCGGTCGTCGACTTTGACGCGGCCGTTGCGCTGCGACCGGACAGCTACGATCTGTATTTGGACATCTATGAGTGTTATCGCGAGCTGAATCTGTCGGGTTTGGGCAGTTCTTATCTGCAGGATGCATTGGCGATTCAGGGTGAGGATATGGAGCATTACTACAACCGCGGCAGGATTTATTATTATCTGGAGGATTATGAGGAGGCGCAGCGGCAGTTGACGGGACCGGTGGAGGCGGAATATGAGCCGGCGATGTATCTGATGGGCAAGGTGTATCTGGCGCTTCAGGATTATGTGCATGCGCAGGGAATGTACCACAGAGTGGAGGATAAGTCCGGAAAGAGCACGACGACCTGCAACGGGCTGGCGCTGTGTGCGCTTTCGAGCGGTGAGTATGATATGGCGCTGTCCTATATTGCGGACGGGCTTGAGCTGAATTCCGGGGACAAGCGAGAGCTCTATTTCAACGAGATCGTTGCCTACGAGAAGAAACGGGATTTTGCTACGGCAAAGGCGAAAGCGCAGGAGTATATGCAGCGCTATCCGGCAGACGAGGCGGGCGCCAGAGAATGGACTTTTTTGTCGACGCGGTAAAGACAGATGCGCGAGTAGATGGCTTGCCGATGCAGTGAGAGACGGGAGGCAGACAGGTGGTAAGCGGCGGGCGCGAAAGCGGAAGGGCCGGCTGAAAGAGACGGGGCGCTGGCGCTTCCGTCGCTGTATATTGAAAAAAGAGAGAGCGGGAAAATATGGAGGTTTCACAGACGCAGGAAATCAGGGAACGGGTGATCTTGATCGGTGTGCAGGTGCAGACCGGGGATGACACGGACGAATCGGTGAGCGAGCTCGGCGATCTGGCGCAGACAGCCGGCGCGGAGGTGGTCGGGACGCTGATCCAGAGGCGTGAAAGCATTCATCCGGGAACTTATATCGGAAAAGGAAAAATAGAAGAGGCGCGTGCGCTTCTCATGGCGACGGAGGCGACGGGAGTTATCTGTGACGACGAACTGAGCCCGGCGCAGTTGAATAATCTGCAGCAGGAGCTGGACTGTAAGGTGATGGATCGGACACTTTTGATCCTCGATATTTTTGCGCGTCATGCGACGTCGCGCGAGGGTAAGCTCCAAGTGGAGCTGGCACAACTGAGATACAGGGCGGCAAGGCTTACCGGGCTTGGCCGCTCGCTTTCGCGTCTTGGAGGCGGGATCGGTACGAGAGGGCCGGGTGAGAAGAAGCTTGAGACGGACCGCCGCGTGATCCGCGCGAGAATCGGTCACCTGAAACGGGAGCTGGAGGAAGTGATCCGTCATCGTGAGCTGATCCGCGCGCAGCGGCAAAAGTCGCGGCAGAAAATAGTGGCGCTCGTGGGATACACATCGGTCGGAAAGTCTGCGATCTTCCGCGCACTGACCGGAGCGGATGTTCTGGAGGATGCGAAGCTGTTTGCGACATTGGATACGACGACCCGCATGGTGCAGCTTTCCGGAAGACAGGAGATTCTGCTGACTGACACAGTCGGGTTTATTCGCAAGCTGCCGCACCATCTCGTGGAGGCGTTTAAGAGCACGCTGGAGGAGCTTTGCTGTGCGGACGTCCTGATCCATGTGGTGGATTCGTCGAGCACGCAGATGGAGGCGCAGATGCAGGTTGTGTACGAGACGCTCACGGAGCTCAGCGCCGGAGACAAGCCGGTGATCACGGTTTTCAACAAGCAGGATCTGCTTGCCGGGCGGCAGAATTTCCGTGATTTTCGCGCGGAAAAGTGCATCCTTGGCTCTGCGCACACGGGCGAGGGCATGGAGGAGCTGAAGGATGCGATCGGCGAGATCCTGCGCGCGCAAAAAATCTACATCGAGCGGCTCTATCCGTATGACCGCGCAAGCGTTATCCAGCTCATCCGCAGGAAGGGCGAGCTGCTTGAGGAAGCCTATCAGCCGGACGGAATTCTCGTGCGGGCGTACGTTCCGCGGGATATATATCTTCGTGTATAGTGAACAACCGGACGCCGCAAGAGCCGATGTGCCTGCCCACCGCAAACAAGTTGTTCTCCTTGATTCGTTGCGCCGCTTATTGACAACTGTCTCCGCAAACTCGCTACGCTCAAACATGCTCCGACAGTTGTCGCTATGCTCACGAATCCGCGTCGAACTGCCTATCGTTTGCTTGCGGGCAGGCAACATCCGGCTCTTTTGCGGCTGTTCCGTTCGCAGACTACGCATAGCCCGAACAGGGAATTGCGATGCCAAGGGCAAACCGTTGAGGGCCGTCGGTGCTTAGCGAGCGAATGCGAGCTTATGCACCGCTACGTGACCGATCCGAGCGGAAGCGTGTTTGCATTGGCATCGACAATTCCTGTCGGGCGTCCGTATATCGAAGTTTACTATACACAAACGTAGGATATTTGCGGCGTTCGATATCCGCACTACATTTTGTGTTTTGTAACAAAATTGACACATATATGTAGTGCTTTTTCCATTGACTTCCCATATATGTGATGTTATAATGAAAATCACGGTACAAAAGATTCATGTTTTTTCAGAGTTTCAGGGAGGGGTTTGATGTGTTTAAAGTAGTAAAGAGAGACGGAGAGATTGCTGAGTTTGATCTGTCGAAGATCAGTGGGGCGATTGCGAAAGCGTTTGACGCGAAGCAGATGGAGTACAATAACGACATGATTGACCTGCTTGCGCTTCGCGTGACTGCTGATTTCCAGAAGAAGATCAAGGACGGCCTGATCGATGTCGAGAGCGTACAGGACAGCGCCGAGCAGGTGCTGATTCAGGCAGGGTACGCAGAGGTTGCGAAGGCGTATATTCTTTATCGCAAGCAGCGGGAGAAGATCCGCAACATGAAGTCCACGATCCTCGACTACAAGGAGATCGTGAACAGCTATGTGAAGGTGGAAGACTGGCGTGTGAAGGAGAATTCGACGGTCACCTATTCGGTAGGCGGTCTGATTCTGAGCAATTCCGGCGCGGTGACGGCGAACTACTGGCTGTCTGAGATTTACGATCAGGAGATCGCGGACGCGCATCGGAATGCCGATATCCATATTCACGATCTTTCGATGCTGACCGGATACTGCGCGGGCTGGTCGCTCAAGCAGCTCATTCAGGAGGGCCTCGGAGGGATCAAGGGGAAGATCACCTCGGCTCCGGCGAAGCATCTGTCCGTGCTGTGCAATCAGATGGTGAATTTCCTTGGTATCATGCAGAATGAATGGGCGGGCGCGCAGGCGTTCTCCTCGTTCGATACCTATCTTGCGCCGTTCGTAAAGGCGGACAACCTCAGCTATCCTGAGGTCAAGAAGTGCATTGAGTCCTTTGTTTACGGTGTGAATACGCCGAGCCGCTGGGGTACGCAGGCGCCGTTCTCCAACATCACGCTCGACTGGACCGTCCCGAACGATCTGGCGGAGCTTCCGGCGATCGTGGGCGGCAGGGAGATGGATTTCTGCTACAAGGACTGCAAGAAGGAAATGGATATGATCAACAA
>CANQVH010000040.1 GCA_947627245.1 uncultured Lachnospiraceae bacterium
AAGACCGGGATGGACAGCGAGGCATTTGCCTACGCACTTTTGAAAGCCGTTCAGGTAGCGGTGGTACCGGGAATTACCTATGGAGAAGCATGCGAGGGCTATGTGCGCATAGCCTACACTGTCACGGAGGAAAAGCTTCGCGAGGGTCTGAAACGAATAAGAGAGTTTGTTGATTCTTTATGATAAATACCGCTGAAAGAGGAGATGCATGATATGAAAAGGCTTTTGATGCTCGGCGGTTCCATGCAGCAGATATTAGCGATAAAGAGAGCCCGTGAGTTGGGAAATTATGTAATAAGGGTTGATGAAGTATGGTTGGGAAATGTGACAGAAAAGACCTAATATATGTTCGGTACATAAAACGGGTATTAGATATTGTAATTGCTTTGGTGGTTCTTGTGATTATGTCTCCGGTTAATTTGGTTTTGGCAGTATGTACATATTTTGACGTCGGTTGGCCAATTCTTTTTCATCAAGAGCGTACTGGAAAGGATGGCATGGTGTTTCAGATTATAAAATTTCGAAACATGACGAATGAAACGGATGAAAAAGGTAATTTGCTGCCTCCTGAGCAACGAGTGACAAAGTTTGGCCGGTTTGTTCGGAGCACATCATTGGATGAACTGTTGAACTTTTGGTGTATTTTGAAAGGCGACATGTCTCTTATTGGACCAAGACCTTTGCTTACGATATATTTGCCGCGCTATACGGAAAGACAGAGATTGCGGTTAAAAGTAAAACCGGGATTAGAATGTCCGTCAATAAAAGATAGAGGGCATTTACGTAGTTGGGAAGAACAGTTTGAGGATGATGTATGGTATGTGGAGCATATTTCTTTTCTGACGGACTGCAGAATGTTTCTCCGGTTAATCCAAATGGTATTTAACAAGAATGATGCTGAAAGACGCGGAAAAGCGGAAAGATCAGAATTTTTGGGGACAAAAGACAGTGATAAAGGCGCAGGGATGGGATGATAAGTATTTTGACATATTAAAGGCAAAACGGGAATGTGCCAAAAGTGGCGGGGGAGAAAAACGAATTCTTCGACAGCATGAAGCTGGTAAACTGACGGCACGGGAACGGATTGAGCAATTGATGGACGAGGACTCCTTTGCAGAAATTGATATTTTTTTGGAGTCACAGTCACACTTCTTAGGAATGGATAAGAAGAAACAGGTTGGGGATGGTGTCATAACCGGATATGGTAGGATTAACGGTCGTCCAGTCTGTGTTGCGGCGCAGGATTTCACGGTTATGGGAGGTACGTTGGGAAAATGCCATGCTAAAAAAATCTGCAATATAATGGATATGGCCTATCGGATGCGTGTGCCGATTATTTTTCTTAATGATAGCGGAGGAGCCAGGATAGAAGAGGGAATTGATTCTTTGGCTGGATACAGCGGAATATTTTACCGTAACACTTTGTATTCTGGAGTAATTCCACAAATTGCGGTTATTTTAGGTCCATGTGCGGGCGGCGCTTGCTATTCCCCTGCTATTTGTGACTATGTAATTATGTCGCGCAACACGAGTAAAATGTTTATTACGGGACCTGCAGTCGTAAAGGCAGTAATTGGAGAAAATATTACTCCAGAGGGACTTGGTGGAGCGGATTTACATATGGAAAGGAGTGGAGTAGCACATTTTGTTTATGAGGATGATACAATTGCGCTTGAAGGTGTAAAAAAGTTGCTGAGTTATCTGCCTCAAAATAACGGTGAAAAGCCGGAATGGAGAGAAACTGTAGCGGTAGATAAAAGCGAGGAGTTAGAGTATTTAGTTCCAGACAATGGACGCAAGGTATATGATGTACGAAATGTTTTGATGACGTTTGTAGATAAAGGAACGTTTATGGAAGTACAAAACGGTTATGCTTTGAATATTGTGGTTGGGTTTGCTCGTCTAGATGGAGAAGTGATTGGTGTTGTGGCAAATCAGCCAATGCATATGGCAGGGTCTTTAGATAGCAATTCATCAGAAAAAGCGGCTAGGTTCATACGAACCTGTGACTGTTACAATATTCCAATTATAACGCTGGTAGATGTGCCGGGATTTTTACCAGGAAGAGAGCAGGAACACGGAGGAATTATACGAAGAGGTGCAAAATTGCTATATGCATTTTCAGAGGCATCAGTTCCAAAGATTACTTTGATTCTTAGAAAAGCATATGGAGGTGCGTATATTGCAATGAATAGTAAAGGAATAGGAGCAGATCGTGTATTTGCTTGGCCTATTGCGCAGTTAGCGGTTATGGGAGCGGAAGGAGCTGTAGATATTGTTTTTAAAAAAGAAATAGAAGCTTCGGATACGCCGGAAAAATTTCGTAAAGAAAAAATTAAGGAATATGAAGATAAATTTATGAACCCATATTTGGCTGCAGAAAAAGGTTATGTGGATGAAGTGATTTTGCCGGGAGAGACTAGACAACGCTTGAGTCAGACATTGAAAATGTTCCGTACAAAAAAGAAAGTTCAGCAAGAAAAAGCACATGGAAATATTCCGCTTTAAAGGGGGATGAAATGAAAAAGATTGTTCTATTCGGTGCGGGTGGGTTTGGACGAGAAGTGGCATATTTAATTGAAAGAATTAATATGTTTCAAAAACCGACTTATGAATTATTGGGATTTCTGGTAGAAAAAAAGTTTTTAAAATCTGGGATGAAGGTAAATGGATATCCTGTATTGGGAGATGAGCAGTGGTTGTATGAACATCCAGATGTTGTTTGCACTTGTACAATAGCAGATGTAGATGCGAAAGCGAGAATTCAAACTACTCTGATGGAAAAAGGAGTAATTTTTGAGACAATTATTGCGCCTGGAGTGAGAATTGCTCCTAAATATACGACAATAGGTGTTGGATGCGTAATTTATTCAGATGTGGGAATATCTGTGAATGTAAATATTGGGGATGGTGTTTTGCTTAATGCAGGAGTGGCAATAGGACATGAAACTAACATAGGAAAATATACAAGTATTATGCCGGGTACGCGAATCAGCGGACGTTGTCAAATAGGAGAACAAGTATCCATAGGGGGACATTCGTTCATTGTACCAAGAAAAAAGATTGGAGATCATGCAGTAGTTGCGGCGGGAAGCGTAGTGTTTTCTAATGTAAAGTCCCGAACAACTGTACTTGGAAATCCGGCAAAAAGGATGCGTATGCTGGAGGAATGATAGTATGAAAACAGCGTTTTTGTTTTCGGGGCAGGGAGCGCAATATCCAGGAATGTTTCAGGATTTGTATGATAGTGATCCGGAAGTGAAGCGCATTATGGAGTTTGCTGATAGAGTATTGGGACGGGATATTTCAAAATTATGTTTTGAAGGGTCTCAACATGATTTAAATCTTACACATAATACTCAGCCATGTGTTCTGGCGACTGATTTGGCGGCGGGCATGGCGTTGATCGAAAAAGGAATCAGGCCGGATGCAGTAGCTGGTTTTTCTTTAGGTGAATATGCTGCTCTTACTGTAGCAGGAGTAATATCGGCCCAGGATGTTTTTCCGCTTATACAAATGCGGGCTGACGCAATGCAGGAAGCCGTTTCTGTAGAAAAGGGAGCGATGGCGGCAGTTATAGGATGTACGGGAGAACAGGTAGAAGCTCTCTGTTCGCAGATTACAAATGATTATGTTATCGCTGCCAATTATAACAGTCCTATACAGACAGTAGTATCTGGAACTACATCTGGAGTGGATCGCTTGCTGGCTTTAGCTCAAGAAAAAGGAGTGCATTTTGTACGGCTGGCAGTTAGTGCTCCGTTTCATTGTAAATTGATGGAGCCAGCAGCGGACAAGCTGAGAAAAGACCTGGAGAAAATTACGTTTGTAGAATCCAAATTACCTGTCTATATGAATTATACCTCACATCCTCTTGAAAAAGCGATGGATGTACCGGAATTATTGTATAAACAGGCATTTAGTCCGGTTTTATGGCGGCAGACGATAGAAAATATGTATAAGGATGGCATTGATACGTTTATTGAATGTGGACCAGGAAAGACCTTGTACGGTTTAGTTCGGAAAACATTGAAAATGGCAATGGTTTGTCATGTGGAGGACGTAAAGACGTTAAATGATACGTTGGAAAAGTTACAGGTGAGAAAAGAGAAGGAATAGACATGCGAAATTTAATTGATTTGTCAGAAAAGAAAATTTTAGTAGTGGGTGCTTCTTCAGGTATTGGAAAACAGACTGCAATCTTGTTAAGCCAAGTAGGAGCTCAGTTGATTCTGGTGGCTCGACGGGAGGAAAAATTGAAGGAGACTTATCAGACTTTGGAAGGCAAGGGACATAGCTTTTATAGTGCAGATATAAATGAGATAGATCGAATAGAATCTTTGATAAAAAAAATAGTAGAGGAACAGGGAAAGCTGGATGGAATGGTGTATGCTGCAGGAATTGGTACGAGTGTACCATTAATACAGTTTAGTCCGGATAAAGTTCAAAAAATATTTGATACTAATTTTTTTGGTTTTATGGAAACTGTACGGCAAGTGAGCAGAAGAGGAAGATTTAACGAGAAAATGCGTATTGTCGGGATTTCTTCAATTGCATCTTTGGTAGGAGATAAGGCACATACGGTTTATTCGGCATCTAAAGCAGCGATGGATGGAGCGGTTCGTTGTATGGCAAAAGAGTTAGCAGATAAGGGTATTTGTATTAATACAGTAGCACCGGCAATGACTGAAACGGAAATGTATTTCCGGTATTTGGGTAAATACGGGACTGACAGTGAAAGCAATATGGATCTGTTGAAACGGCAATACCTGGGAATAGCAAAAACGGAAGATATTGCGAATGCCATCGTGTTTTTACTAAGCCCGGCAGCCAGATTTATTACAGGCGTTACTTTGCCGGTAGATGGCGGTACTACCAGTAGCTAATAAGTACAAGGGAAATGAAAAACTTGATATTACCGGAATAGCTCTAGTCACTTCAAAGATGACAGGTATAAAAGGAAGATAAGAGTACTGATTTTTAATAGGTATCATTCCTAAATAATATCTTGCAGTTGATAATTTCGGACGAGTATTTTGAAAATGGCTATCTGGATGAAAAATAAAATCCATAAGCATATAAAAATTAAGGAGGGCAGTGAAATGACAGAAAATGAAAAGCTGGCATTGCTGGAAGAAACAATGGAATTAGATGAAGGTACATTAACTGAGAAAATGCTCTTGGAAGATATAGAAGAATATGATTCCATGGCAAAATTGTCTCTGATTGTAATGATGGAGGATGAGTTTGGAGTAAAACTTGATAGTGATACTGTGAGAGGTTTTAAAACGGTAGAGGACATTTTGAAGAAAATGGAGGACTGAAATGACAAATCGAGATAAGTATATAAATGCGTTTATAAATTCTTTTGGAGTGGCAGCAGATGTGGTTCCTAACTTGAAATATCAAGGAATACCGGATTGGGACAGCGTGGGACATATGAATCTAATCGCGGAGATAGAGGATGCTTTTGATATTATGATTGAGACAGATGATATTATCGATTGGAACTCATTTGAGAAAGGCATTGAATTGTTAAAGAAATATGATATTGAAGTTTAAAAAGAGCGGAGTAATATATGCCAAATTATATGTTTCGTAATATGCGGATTGCCGGCGTAGCGGCAGCGGCCCCATCCGCGATTGTTGTAAATCGAGATTATGAGCCGCTTCTGGGGAAAAGCCTGGTTGACCGGGTCATAAGTGTTACCGGAATTGAACAGTATCACAAGTCAGCTCGCTGTCAGACTGCTAGCGATCTGGCTTATGTAGCTGCAGAAAAATTGCTGAGTGAAAAAAATGTCGACCGGTCGGAAATCGGAGCCATCATTGATGTGACAGAATCGCCGGATTATATCGCGCCTTCGACAGCTTTTGTATTGCATAAACGTTTAAAGCTGCCTCAGACCTGTATGGCGTTTGATGTAAATTTGGGATGCACAGGTTATGTGTATGGTATCCATATTGCATGTTCTCTTTTACAGGCCATGACGCAGAAATATGTGCTTTTGGTTGTGGGAGATGTGATGAAAAGACCGGAAATGGCGAATCGCAGGAATCCGGATCACTCTTATTTAATGATGTTTGGAGATGCATCTACGGTAACTTTGATTGAAAAAACAGAGACATCAGAAACAATTGAAACAGATCTCTATGCGGATGGTACAGATTTTAAAATGCTGTATACAATGGGACGGTGCCGATGCCCGGATGCGCCCCATGATGTTACGGTCTGGAGCGATGGATTAGAGCGATCGTTGTATGATCCTTATATGGACGGGATGGGTGTGTTTGTTTTTTCCACCACGTATGCGCCGAAGACAGTCAAAGATTTTCTGAAAAAACGTGGAGAAAGTCTGGAACAATATGATGGTTTTTATTTCCATCAGGCAAATAAAATGATTGTGGATAGGATTGCAAGATGCCTTAAAATTGATATGGAAAAAGTTCCTCTTTCTCTTCCAAGGTATGGAAATACCAATTGTGGTTCTATACCGGTGACGATAGTGGATCATTTGGGAGATATGCATTCAAACATTCCTCAGAAGCTGTTGCTTTGCGGATATGGAATAGGCCTTTCGTGGGGTTGTGTTTCTTTGTCGCTTTGTCCGGATGCGGTACTGCCGATGGAATTTAGTGATGAATATTATGCGGAGGGAGAAATTCATCCATTATAGACTAAAGAATCGGAGATGGAGGAAGTATGTATTCAATAACCGCTGTACATAATCCGCCAATAGATGAAGTGACGTATATTCTGTCAGAGGAAGGAAAAAGAGGCTGTTTGCTGATTGATCCATATGATATAAGCAGAATCGAAGTTAAAATTGGCGAGTTTGGGCGGCCTGAATGGCTTCTGCTTACTCATGAGCATTATGATCATATTGCCGCAGTAAATCAGTTGGTGGAAAAATATCATTGTAAAGTAGCGGCATCAAAGGTATGTGCTGAACAAATACAAGACCCCAGAAAAAATATGTCTGCATATTATGATGCGCTGATGGAGTTGCACGACACAGCTTTGGAGAAACGGACACAGCTTTATTCGATAGATACTGTGAATTTTATGTTTGAGGGAAGTGCAGTTTTCCAATGGAAAGATTTGACATTTGAATTGGTGGAAGTGAGAGGTCATTCCCCGGGCAGTATCTGTATACGATTTGAAAACAATGTTTTTACTGGGGATGTATTGCTGCGGGATACCGAAGTTATTACCAGATTTCCCGGAGGAAGTAAAAAAGAATATTTAAAAATAACCAAGCCGTATCTTTTCAGCCTCCCACCGGATCTGCAGGTATATCCGGGACATGGAGATCCGTTTGTCTTAGGTGAGAGCATATATTTGTATCCTAAGGAGTGAGTGAAGTAATGCATTTAAGAGAGAAAAATGCAGTTATAACAGGCGCTAACAGGGGAATTGGACGCGCGATTGTGGAGAAATTCGCAAAGGAAGGGGCTTGTATCTGGGCATGTGCGCGCAAATATTCAGAACCTTTTGAAAAGGATATGAGCAAGCTCTCAGAACAGTATGGTGTTTGGATCCGTCCTGTATACTTTGATTTGAGAATTGAAAAAGAAATAAATGACGGCTGGAAACAGATCATAAGTGAAAAGAAAACAATAGATATCTTGGTAAATAATGCGGGAATTGCGTCGGGGAGCTTGCTGACAATGACATCAATGGATACATTGAAGGAAGTTTTTGAGGTGAATTTTTTCTCACAAGTTCGGATGATACAAGTTGCAGCGAGAAAAATGATGCGACAAAAGAGCGGCTGCATTATCAATATGACTTCTGTGGGGGGAATGGAACACCGTCCGGGGTATCTGGCATATGGTTCCAGTAAGGCTGCCTTGATATGGGTTACGCGCATGGCGGCTAAGGAGTTAGGTTGTTATGGGATAAGGGTCAATGGAATTGCTCCGGCAATGGTGGATACAGATATGGGTCATTTTCGAAAAGAAACAGAAATGCAGAAAATAATAGCGGACACACCGCTGAGACGGCTGATTAGACCGTCAGAAGTGGCCGATGCAGCGGTGTTTCTTGCATCGGAAAATGCTTCTTTTATTACAGGAGAAATTCTTAGAGTGGATGGAGGAAGAGTGTGATCAGTCAGGAGGATATTAATAAGTTAGTTGAGATTGCAAAAAAGATACGTCTGGAGGGGCTAGAAATGGCTCGCCATGCAGGAAAAGGTGGGGCACATTTTGGAGGAAGCTATTCTGCTGTTGAGATACTGGTAGCTCTTTATGGACATTCAGCCAGGTATAAAGCATCAGATCCGCTTTGGGAAGATCGGGATCGGATTTTAATCAGTAAACGTCACTGTGTGCTCGCTTTGTATCCCGTTCTGTCTGAATTTGGTTTTTTTGAAAAGGACAAGTTGAATTCGTTTGTAGACGATGATGGGCTTCTTGCCTCTTATCCGGTAAATCCTTCTATTGGATTAGAGTATTCAGCAGGAACACTGGGAATGGCTCCGGCAGTTGCTATAGGCAGGGCGCTGGCAGCAAAAAGGGATGGAAGGGACTTTCGCGTATTTGTATTAGTTGGAGATGGAGAATGTAATGAGGGATCTATTTGGGAAGCATTTATGAGCGCTGCCCAGTTTAAATTGAATAACCTAACGTTGATATTGGATAATAACCGCCTTTGTTATGATGGATTGACTGCGGATGTAATGGGCTTAGGTGATTTGCCCCATATTATGGAAGGGTTTGGCTGGCAGGTGGATCATGTGAATGGACATGATATTGGTGCACTGTGTGGAGCGTTAGATTCTCCTGCATTGGATCGTCCACAGATTGTGATTGCAGATACGTTGAAAGGAAAGGGTATTTCATTTATGGAGCAGCAGTGTCAGTGGCATCACGGAGTTATTACGGATGAGCAGTATGAATTGGCTAGGGAAGAAATTATGGAAGGATTAAAAATATGAAAAAAACGATAACTCCTGTTATGATACGAACTTTTGCCCACTTAGGGCAAAGAGGTACATTTTTTGGCGTTGCACTGATGGATATTGCCCGGGAGAGAAAAGATGTGACTGTCCTTACCGCAGATGTCCAGCAGTTATCGGCATTAAATAATTTTGCGGAAACATATAAAGAGCAGTTTTTAAATGTGGGTATTGCTGAGCAGAATATGATAGGAGTAGCGGCAGGACTCGCGGCAGAGGGAAAATGTGTTTTTGCTACGACTTATGCGGAATTTATTGCTCTTAGGAGCGCAGAACAGGTTCGGCATAACCTGGCTTATCATCAGTATAATGTGAAAGTGGTAGGAGGAGCAGCAGGAGTGTTTTCTGCAAAATCAGGAGTTTCTCACTGGGCCTCAGAAGACATTGCGCTGATGAGATCTTTTCCGGGAATGATTGTTCTTTCTCCCGCAGATGCTTTTGAGGCAGCGAAGATGGCCTATGCTGCAGCAGAGAACCCATTGCCCATGTATATTCGGTTAAGCGGCGGTCCCTCCTGCCCTATGGTTTATAAGTCGGATTATGACTTTGAAATTGGAAAGGCAGTGCTATTGAAAAAAGGATCGGATGTTGCGCTTGTTGCAACTGGGCTGATGGTACAGGAATGTATAAAAGCGGAAAAATTTTTATCAGAAGTGGGACTTTCCTGTTCCGTGATCAATATGCATACAATAAAACCGCTGGATACAAAGATGCTAGATGAGATATTTGAAAAGCATAAATTGCTTGTAACTGTGGAAGAACATAATGTCGTCGGAGGTCTGGGAGGTGCGGTGGCAGAGTATAAAGCCGGGCTTTCTCATACACCGCCGCAGTTGTTCCTGGGAATCCATAGCTTTGACGGGGTCGGTTCACAGAGAAATGTGTGGAAAGCACAGGGAATTACGGCAGAGCAGATTGCAAAAACTGTAAAAGTATGGTGGGATAGGCTGTAGAATTTTGGTAAGTAGGAGGCAAAAATTGTGGGCAATATCGTACTGACAGGGGCGAGCCGGGGAATTGGCTTTGAAGCGCTACGAGAATTGGCTGGACAGGGGCATAATATCTGGGCCTGTGTTCGGACGATCAAGGAAGATTGGAGACAGCTTGTTAAACAGTGGGAAGATCAAAATGGAATCTGGATCAGACCAGTACTGTTGGACTTAGAAGATATGGAAAGCATAAAAAATGCAGCGCTCCAAATAATGCGGGGGGGGATTGCATAGATATTCTGATTAATAACGCAGGAATATCAGATACAAAAACATTTATGATGACATCGCCGGATATGATGTCCAGGATATTTCAAGTGGATTTTTTTGCGGTGATTTTCTTTTCACAGATGATTGCAAAAAAGATGATTCGCCAGAAAAAAGGAAATATTATTAATATTGCTTCTGTGCGTGGGTTAAAGCCAGAACCGGGTAATCTGGCATACGGAACCGCAAAATGTGCTCTTATATATGCTACAAAAGTTCTGGCGGAAGAATTAAAACCGTATGGTATCCGGGTAAACGCGATTGCACCGGGAGCGATTCAGACGGAGATGATTTCTTATAAAAGCAGCGCAACAATTGATATGATTAAAGAAAAGAGCGCATTGGGAAGACTAGGGACAAAACAGGAAGTTGTAAAAGCGGTCAGATATCTGTGTGACGAGAATTCATCTGGAACTACAGGAGAGATACTGACGGTCAGTGGGGGATATTTTGACTGACGAATAACGGCTAAAGAGGATTGGATAATGTTGTGGGATTTTGATAAATATGCGGATAATATGGCGGTAATTGATGATCGGGGAAATGTCTTGACTTACAGACAGTTAAATGAGGCAGGAAAAAGGCTTTGTAAAAGGGTGAAACAAAGGTCGCTTGTTTTTATTATGAGTGATAATGTGATGGGAAGTTTGGTTGGATATACAGGCTTTTTGAATGGAAACATCGTTCCGGTTATGCTAAAGCATGATCTGGATAAAGAATTATTGATGAGCCTGTATGCGCAATACCGGCCCGCGTATTTATGGATACCAAAGGAGCAAGAGGTGATTGGTGCGATTCCGGGGTGTAAAAATATCTATTCTGATTATGAATATGTTTTATTAAGAACCCCATTTCCGGAGGAAAAGGAAATGCATCCACAGCTTGCCCTGCTTTTGACTACCAGCGGTTCTACCGGAAGCCCTAAATTTGTTCGTCAGAATTATGACAATATACGTGCAAATACAGACAGCATCGTAGAGTATCTGCATTTGAATGAGTCGGAGCGCGCAATAACGACGCTGCCCATGAATTATACCTATGGGATCAGTATTATAAATACACATTTGGATGTCGGAGCAGCAATATTACTGACGAACCGTTCGTTAATGGAGAAAGTATTTTGGACATTTTTTAAGGAAAATAAAGCTACAAGCTTTGGAGGTGTACCGTATACTTATGAAATTTTGAAGAAACTGAATTTGTTTAAAATGGATTTGCCGTCTTTACGCACAATGACGCAGGCAGGAGGGAAACTTTTGCCTGAGCTACATAAAAAATTTGCAGAATATGCCAGAGAAACAGGACGGAAATTTGTAGTTATGTATGGTCAATGTGAGGCAACAGCACGAATGGGATATTTGCCGCCGACTAAAGCAATTGAAAAGTGCGGCAGTATGGGAATTGCAATTCCCGGAGGGCGTTTTGAGTTAATTGATACTGAAGGACAGGTGATAAATGAGGCGGGTCGAACCGGTGAACTGGTCTATTATGGAAAAAATGTAACGCCAGGCTATGCACAGTGTGAGGAAGATCTGAAAAAAGGCGATGAAAGACAAGGGAGACTGCAGACTGGTGACATGGCGCAGCGCGACGCAGACGGTTTTTATTATATTGTAGGCAGAAAAAAACGCTTTTTGAAATTATATGGAAATCGTGTAAATTTGGATGAAGTTGAGAGAATACTGAAGAAGGCATTTCCTGGCGACGAAATAGCATGTTCAGGGATTGATGATAAATTGTATATTTTCTCAACAAATAGCAGAAATTTTTCTGAAATGAAACAATATGTAAGTGGGAAAATCGGATTAAATGCGGCTGCATTTTATACAGTAAAAGTAGATGCAATTCCATACAACGAGTCGGGGAAAATATTGTACAAAGATTTCGAGAAATATTATAGTTGATATTTTGACGGATGGAGTTTGAACTTTATGCCCATTGTAAATCGAAATAATATTATTTGTTATGTCCAGAATGGATTTATAGAAGAACCTGAAAAGCTACTGCAGATTGACTGCCGATTTGTGCAGTGTGAAGTGGCGGCAAATGAGATCCATGCTAAAAAGTGGCTGACAGAAAATGGATTTTATTTTGTGGAGCGTTGGCTGGATGTATCCGTACCCATGCGAACATTGCCGGTGAGAGCCTTTAGAAAGCGATATGAAACAGAACTAGGACACGAGAATTTCTCTGTTTTGAAACGGATATATGAAGAGGCATTTACGGAAGACCGGCGGTTTCATTTGAGAATGGAATATGATCAGTCGCTGGCCAATCAGATATTGAAACAGTATATAAGTGATGCCATAGAACAGGATATGCCTCTTATTATTTGTAAATACAAAGGTGAAAGCATTGGATGTGCTTTTTTGCAAAAGACAGAAAAAGGTTATTTTGTTTTTCTGGCAGGTGTCAGGTCGGCTTATCAGGGAACAGGGGCAGCGGTTGAACTGTATCGGGCGGTGGCTGATTTTTGCAAGGAAGAGGGAGGTTCGATGCTGACTGGGAGGATAGCTGCATCTAATACGGGAGTAATGAATTTGTATGGAATGCTGAATGCATCTTATTATAATCCAAGGGATCTTTATATACTTGACAGAGGGGAATGAAAATGATGGAGTTGGAAGATTTGTTAGCGATCCCTCCCTATTCACTGGAGAAGAAAGAAAAGGCGGAATGTCTGACCTGCCTGCTCAAACGGCTGACAGAGGGACACAGGGAGCGTTGTCCGGAATACAGGAAAATAACAGAAGCTCTGGGATATAACGAGAATGAAGTAAAAACCTTGGAGGATATTCCTTTTATTCCGGTCAGGCTGTTTAAAGAATATGATCTATACAGCTTGCCGAAAGAGCAGATATCTTTGACTATGACCAGCAGCGGTACAACAGGGCAGCAGGTAAGCCGGATTGCGCTGGATGCAGAAACATCCAGAAATCAAAAAAAGGTATTATCGCATATTATTACATCTTATATTGGAAAACATCGGTTGCCATTGCTGATATTAGATTCAAAAAAGACTTTGCGAGATCGCAGACTTTTCGGGGCTCGCGGTGCAGGTATTCTGGGATTCAGTATTTTGGGGCGAAATGTAGAATATGCGCTGGATGAGAATATGAATCTGGATTTTGATGCTGTGAATATGTTTCTGGAAAAGCATGAAGGGGAACAGAAGCTGTTATTTGGCTATACATTTATGATATGGCAGCATGTGTACCTGCCTTTAAAGGAAAAGGGACAGAAGCTGGATTTTGGAGCAGAATCAACACTTTTTCATATTGGCGGCTGGAAAAAACTTAGGGATATTGCGGTGACAGATGCGGTGTATAAAGATGCGCTGCGGGAATCCTGCAATATCCATCGGATATATAATTATTATGGCATGGCAGAGCAGTTGGGATCCGTTTATGTGGAGTGTGAATACGGGCATATGCATGCAAGTGACTTTTCAGATATTATTATCCGGAATCCGTTGGATTTCTCCGCACAGCCTATCGGGAAGAAAGGGTTGATTGAGCTGGTTTCTACGATTCCCCGCTCTTATCCGGGACATGCTATCTTGACGGAAGACGAAGGGATCATTCTTGGGGAGGATGATTGTCCGTGCGGAAGAAAGGGAAAATATTTTAAGATTCTGGGGCGTGTGAAAAATGCCGAGATCAGGGGGTGTAGTGATACTTATGCAGATAGACTTTCAAAAAATTAAAGTTATAAGCGGGGATCTGTGTGATTTTGACGCAATTCCATTGCCCCCTTTTGACGACCGGATATGCGCTTTTTTAAATAAACTGTCCGGAAAGTTGTTAAAATCACAGGAAGCGAAGCGATATCCAGATGTTGTTACATATGCCTTTTTCTGCCGAAAATCGAATCTGGTAAAATTAAAAAATGCTTATAGAGAGCAGATTAGGTATCGGCTTGGACGTGGAATAACTTTCCATATAGCTCCAGGCAATGTGCCGATTAATTTTGCTTATACTTTGACGGTGGCGCTATTGGCAGGAAATGCCTGTGTTGTAAAGGCGAGCAGTAAAGAATTTCCCCAGACCAGGATTATTTCAGATGCTTTAAATGATCTGCTGGCTGGAAAAGAATTTGAAATATTAAGATCGTATATAAAGATTGTCGTTTACCCACGTGAAAATCAAGAAATAACAGATTTTTTCTCCTCAAAATGTAATATTCGCATTATCTGGGGAGGTGATCGGACGATTGATAACGTTCGCACAGGGAAAATCCCTCCCCGGTCATATGATATAACTTTTGCAGACCGGTATTCTCTTTGCGTGATGGATGCGCAGAGGATAAATGCGGAGCAGGATCTGTCTGGATTGGCTCATGATTTTTATAATGATACATATTTGTATGATCAAAATGCCTGTTCCTCTCCACGGATGATTTACTGGATTGGAAACCGGGAAAGTGGAAAAAGAGCACAGGCGAGATTCTGGGCTGCTGTGTATGAAGAAATTAAAAATCGCTATGACACGGATGCAGTAATAGCAGTAGATAAATATATGGCATTTTGCCGGGCGGCGATTGATTTAGGCTGCGTACACCTGGAAAAATCACCGGATAACCGTATTTTTCGAATTTCCTTAGATAATTTGACGGACACAATTCCTTATTATCGCTGTGCAGGAGGCAGTTATCTGGAATATATTTCAGAGGATTTGGAAGATTTAAAGAAAATAGTGAATGAAAAGTATCAGACAGTAAGTTATTTTGGACTGAATCCGGAAGAGCTTAGAAATAGGGTTATAGAATATAATCTCCGGGGGATTGACCGTATTGTGCCAGTTGGAAAGGCAGCGGATTTTAATCTGGTCTGGGATGGGTATGATCTGATTTTAATGATGTCCAGAGTTGTATCATTGGTATGAGGGTATATAATTGGGAAATATTTCAAGTAAATGTGCAAAGAGGGTTTTGTTATTTGTTTTTGGTGCCTCTTGGTTCAAGTATTATGTATTTTCATAATGTAGTGCATAGAAGGATTACATATATGAAGAGGGGCAGCATCCATTAGGGGCTGACATGGTTCTTTATGGTCACAGGAAAAACAGAGTATTATGGATTGTAAGGAGTCTAAGGGCATGACAGTTTTGGTATGTGGCGGAGCTGGGTATATCGGATCCCATGTGAATAAGCAGTTACATAAGGAAGGATATGAAACAGTTGTCTTTGACAACTTGGTTTATGGACATAGGGAAGCAGTCAAATGGGGAACCTTTGTGAAAGGGGATCTGCGAAATACAGAGGAGATCGAAGCAGTGTTTGAACGGTATTCCATTGATGCCGTGTTCCATTTCGCCGCATATGCCTATGTGGGTGAAAGCGTGCAGGAACCGGAAAAATACTACTATAACAATGTTGTCAATACACTGAATCTTTTACGTGTGATGAAACGGCATGGCTGTAATAGGATCATATTTTCCTCTACCTGTGCGACATATGGAGAATCGGAAAGAATACCAATCACGGAAGATATGCCGCAGAACCCGATTAATCCCTATGGCTTTACCAAGTTGGCGGTTGAACATATCCTGGAGGATTATCGCAAGGCCTATGGTCTGGAGTATGTCGTACTGCGGTATTTTAACGCAGCAGGGGCGGATCCAGAGGGGGAGATTGGGGAAGATCATGATCCTGAGACACACCTGATTCCGCTGGTGTTGGATGCGGCAGCCGGAAACCGGCCGGATATCAAGGTGTTTGGCACGGACTATGACACGCCGGATGGAAGCTGTGTTCGGGATTACATTCATGTGGCAGATCTGGCGCAGGCGCATCTGCTGGCTTTACAGTACCTACAAAACGAAGGTAAAAGTAGCTGCTTTAATTTGGGAAATGAAGAAGGAACCTCTGTTTTGGAGGTTATAGATGCGGTCAAGCGTGTGACGAGAAAGGATTTCAAAGTGACTTGCGTTTCTAGGCGTTCGGGAGACCCGGCAGTACTTGTGGGGAGCAGTGAAAAAGCTAGAAAAGTGTTGGGATGGAGCCCGAAGTATGTGGATATTGATATGATTGTAAAGGATGCGTGGGAATGGCATCAAAAACGAGGAAAGCTACATGAGTCTAGGATAATAGCGAGTGATAATATAGATTATATAGGAGAATGAGCATATGAAAAAATATGATTATTTGATTGTTGGTGCAGGCTTATTTGGTTCCGTAATTGCAGAACGTCTGACAAGTGCTGGAAAGAGATGCCTTGTTATTGACCGGCGTCATCAGATTGCTGGAAATACTTATACAGAAAAGATGAGCGGTATTCATGTACATAAATATGGACCCCATATCTTCCATACAAATGACCGTGAGGTATGGGAATATGTAAACCGTTTTGCCGATTTTAATCGTTTTACATTGGGAACGGTTGCCAATTATCGTGGTAAGTTGTATTCGCTTCCGTTTAATATGTATACTTTCCATCAAATGTGGGGAGTAATCTGGCCAGATGATGCTAAGGAGATTATTGATCGACAGAGAAAGGATGCGAATATCTCAAATCCGAAAAATTTGGAAGAGACAGCAATTTCGTTGGTGGGAACTGATATCTATGAAAAGTTAGTTAAAGGCTACACTGAAAAGCAATGGGGCCGTTCTTGTTGTGAACTCCCATCCGCTATTATTCAGCGCCTTCCGGTACGATTTACATATGACAATAATTATTTTAATGCCCTTTACCAGGGTATCCCTGTCGGAGGGTATACGCAAATGATTGCCAAAATGCTGAAAGGCATCGAAGTGAGACTGGGGATAGATTATTTGGAACATAAGGGGGAATTAGATGCTTTGGCAGAAAAAGTGGTTTATACCGGAGCCATAGATGCTTATTTTGATTACAGACTGGGACATTTAGAATATCGTTCTGTTCGATTTGAGACGGAAATCCTGGATAAACCCAATTATCAAGGGAATGCGGTGGTAAATTATACGGACAGAGAAATCCCATGGACTAGAATTATTGAACATAAGTGGTTTGAATTTGGAAGGGATGAGAATGGAGTTGAATTGCCTGATACGGTTATCAGTCGGGAATATAGTACAGAATGGAGGCCAGATGATGAACCGTATTATCCGGTAAACGATGAGAAGAACCAAAGACGTTATGAACAGTATCGGATGCTGGCGGATAAGGAACGGGATGTAATTTTCGGCGGAAGGCTGGGAGAATATCAATATTATGATATGGATCAGGTGATTCGGCAGGTATTTAATGTGGTTCAGAAGATTAAAGCTAATGAAAGGACGGAATAGGTATATGCCCCCCAAAATATCAGTTATTATTCCAGTATATAAAGTAGAGCCGTATATTCGGCAATGCCTGGATAGCATAGTTAATCAAACGTATCAAAATCTGGAAATAATTATAATTGATGATGGTTCTCCGGATAATTGCGGAGCGATTTGTGATGACTATGCCGTGCAAGATGCGAGAATTATTGTAATTCACAAGGAAAATGGAGGGCTGTCTTCAGCGCGTAACGAAGGGATTAAACGCGCAACAGGCAAATGGATTGCTTTTGTAGATTCCGATGATTGGTGTGAATTGGATTATTTTGAGCGATTAATAGACTCTCTTAGTACGATTGATTGTGAATTGGATGTTTTTTGGGCAGGCGGTTGTTATAGGGAATTTCCCCAAAAGACAGAGGTGAATCGAACAACGCATTTCGATTTTGTATATGATGTGGAAACATATCGTGGATTTCTTATTGATAGGGTTCTTTATTTTGGTCCTCCGTGGGATAAACTTTTCCGGAAGGATTTTCTTCGAGAGAGTGGAATACGTTTTGATCCTTTGGATAAGGCAAATGAGGATGTATGGTTTAATTTTTTGGTTCATAATGAAGCAAAAATGGTGGCAGGGTGTCAACTGATCGGCTATCATTGGAGAGTTAATCCGGTCTCTATTACGCATGGATATAACCCGCAAAAAGCGAAGTATTGTTATCAACTGATCGAAAAAATGAATGAAGCTATGAGAAAATATCCATATGATCCTCAAATTAAAATGGCAATCAATAAGCGTGCTATCCCACAGATTCTTACATCTGCTCGTTGCTATTTTTTTCATCCGCTCAATAAGAAACCTTATAGAACGGTGGCAAAAGAATGGAAGACTATGAAGACATGGACATATTATCATGAGGCGATTTGGTGTAAGAGAAGTCGGTGCTTTACAATAAAGCAGACTGTCGCTAAATATGTACTCCGTCTCCCTTGGTTTTGGCCATTTAAAGTGCTATATGTTTTAAATCAGAGAATAAAAGGCGAATCTTGAGGGGACGCAGAGAAATAACCGGTAAATAGAACTAATGCTGCATTACATTAAAATATTGTATTTCGGTTGTTATTTCAGCATTCTTTCCAGTGAACGGTGAAAGAATTAAGTATGTGCAACCTAATAGTATGAGGGAAATAACCATTGAATCAAAAATCAATATTGAAAAATGGGATATTTAATGTAATTAAAACACTTTCCAGTATAATCTTTCCAGTTGTAACTTTTTCTTATGCGTCCCGAATACTTGGAGATATTGGCATCGGACGGGTAAATTTCACGAAGTCAATCATTTCCTATTTCACGATGATCGCAATGCTGGGGATGAAATACTATGGAACTCGTGAGGCGGCTAAGCTGCGAGATGATAGAGAGAAATTTTCTTGTTTTGCGCAGGAAATGCTTATTATTAATGGATGTGCGACAGTTTTTGCGTATGTTTTGTTATTTACAGCAATAACTGTAATCCCGAAATTGCATGGATACAGGTTGCTTCTATTGATAAACAGTGTGGCAATTATTTTGGAGAGTATGGGAATGGAGTGGCTGTATCAAGCTATAGAAGAGTATAGATACATTGCCATTCGCTCTGTGCTTTTTCAGATTCTGTCTTTTGGAGGGCTCTTTCTGTTTGTGCGAAGGGCCAGCGATGTAGTTGCTTATGCAATTATCCAGTTAATAGCCACATCTGGGTCGTATGTTCTTAATTTCGTGAATGCAGGAAAATATGTGCGATTTCAATGTTTTAATCATTATGAGATCAGAAAGCATCTCAAGCCGCTGCTCTGGCTGTTTGCTATGACAATATCCATTGAACTGTACACGGTACTGGACAGTACAATGCTTGGTTTTTTGAAGGGGGATGGGGCAGTCGGGAGATATACGGCAGCGGTGAAGGTCAATAAAATGATGAATACGCTCATCACTGCGGTAGGAGCTGTGATGATTCCCCGGTTTTCTTACTATATCCATAGCGGAGAGCATGAAAAGATAGAATTTCTGGTTAAACATTTATACAACTTTGTGTTTATGCTGTCCGTTCCCACTGCTGTGGGGCTGTTTATGCTGAGCGATGAGATCATACTTTTGTTCAGCGGGGATGGTTTTGCTGCTGCGGGATTAACTGCACGTATCCTAACTCCTATTGTAGTAATCATTCCTTTCAGTATTGTGGCGAACCAGCAAATTTTTGTACCTATGGAAAAGGAAAAGCTGATCCTGCAGTCTACATTGACAGGAGCTGTAACTAATTTTGCGCTCAATATGTTGCTGATTCCACGATTTGCTGAGAATGGTGCGGCAATGGCTACAGTGCTTGCGGAAACGGCCGTGATGGCAGTATGCTTCCACAACATAGGGAAATATTATGACAGGAAAAAAATTTTCTCAAAGTATGCCCAGTACTGGATTGCGGCAGTACCGATACCGGTTGTTGTATTACTGGTAAATAAGGTGCAGGCTCATGGCGTTTTGCGGCTGTGTGTTTCAATCCCGATTGCAGCCGTATGTTATTTTGCGGTATTGGGAATTTTTAGAAATCCATATTTTACAGAAGGTGTTAGAAAAATAAAAAACTGGATGAAAGATTGAATATATTCATGCAGAAGGAGAATGGAATGTGATGCAGACAGCAGTTTGTCAGATCAGAAAGAAAACAGAGGAAAGACAGCAGAAATCTCTTTTTATTGCTCAGAGATGGGGATTAATGTTGTTTGCGGTGTTTGTAGTTGCGGTGCTTATAGAGCCGGGCTATATTGCTAATAATCCTGGTTTGGCCCATCAGATCTTCCGTGTGTTCAAGGTTGTTGCATCTGGGATGGCCGTTTTATTGTTTGTTATGAGACGAACGAAATTGAATGGTCTGCTGACCGGATGTCTGATTTTTGAAGGAATGCTTTTGATTTCTACGGTTCTGAATTTTTCAAATCTGGCAGAATGGTTAAAGAATAATGCCTATGCAGTGGCTTTTTTAGTATTCCTTCAAACAGTGATGGAAATGGATGCGAACATTCTTTTGCGGGCTCTTTCGGTGGTTTTGGGAGCCTATGTACATATAAATTCATTGTGCAGAATTTTATTTCCTAATGGGATGTATATAGATGGAGTGGGTAATAAAAGCTGTTGGTTTCTGGGCTATGACAATGTGGCTTGTATCATTATTATAGTAGCTATGACAGTTTCGGTATTTCGTATTCTTTCTAGCTCAAGGAAGCTGTTGCTTTGGGACTGGAGTGTAATTATCAGCGGAGTCTGGTTTACGTTTGTTGGGGGTATTGCGACCTCGATTATAGCAGAAACTGCTTTCTTATTCATTGTGGTTTTAGCAAGTAATCCGCGGATAAGGAGGTGGAGGGGAAATGCCCGCTTGCTTACGATCAGTATGATAGGTTTGTTTCTGTTGATCCATCTGTTCAGTATTCAGCAAGGCGATTTTTTTTCCCTTGTTCTGCGTTTATTAAATAAGGATATAACCTTTAGCGGCAGGATCGAAATATGGCAGCAAGCCTGGGCCGATTTGATAGGCAAAAAACTGCTGCTGGGTTTTGGCGTTCATACTCAATCCGAATATAGTCAATATTTTGGAAGACGTTGGGCAGCACATTTGCATTGCTTTTATTTGCAGGTGTTATATGAAGGAGGATTGGCGGCTTTTGGTGTTCTGCTTGGATGGATATTTTATGTTGGGAGACGGTTTGATAAAGCTGCGCACGGACATTGCGCCATGACTATTTTGGCGGGTTTTTTTTCTATGCTGATCATGTGGCAGGTAGAGGCTTACGCTAATTTAGTGCGCTGCTTTGTTATTATGCTGTTCCTGCTCTATAACGCTCAGCAATTAGAAATACAAAGTAAAGATATGTCATGCCCTAAACGCCGCATAGTGTTTCGGTTGCATAGATAGTTTACAGACAGAATGAAATCGGAGCTTTGTCGATTCCTACGGTATAAGATCCTGATATGATGAGGAAAAGTGGGTAGAGTAGACATTGCTTTTGGCTTACCGTAGAGAGCACAGTGAGGTCATTACGTTTTATGAGGGGAAGAAAATCAGTGAAACAAATAAGAAGCAGTTATAAAATGCAAATTAATAAGAGTGCTATGTCACATTGGATATTATTCGTTTTTTTGACAATGCCGCATATAAATCCGGCTTATTTGAATCAGATCCCTTTTGTAGAAGCGCTGATAGATGGATGCAGAATAGCGTCTTTTGTGGTGATTTCTTTATGGGTTTTGTTTGTTAGAAGACGTTTGTCGTTTGTGGCAATATTAATCATTGTACAACAATTATATATTTTATTGGTTACAGTGATCTATAGCGGTGATATATATCAATGTATAGTAAATATATTTTCTATATTTAGCGTGGTCATGTTATATACCATAGGATTAAATGGTGCGGATCGAAAGGTGTTCATTTCTGCTCAGTTGTTTTGTTTTGAATGTGCCATTTATATCAATTTGATCACTGTACTTTTGTATCCGGATACTATGTATGTATCATATGATTCTTTATTCGTAGCTACAAAAAATTGGTTTTTGGGATATTATAACAACCAAACCAAATATTTTATTCCTGCGTTGATGTTTGCATGGCAATATAAAGCTATTTCTGGGAAGAGATTCAGGACTTATCTGCTGACAGCGGCAATTTTTTTGACAGCCGTTTTAATGTGGTCTGGGGGAATTCTTGTTTCATTATTTAGCATGGCTTTTATATATATTTTTTTAAAGGATTGGACAGGAGTATTTAATGGATATAGCTGTTGGGGCATTCATATTTTGTTTTGGGTATTTGTTTACATAGCGCAGACACAGAGATGGATTCAATGGCTGGTAGGAGATGTGTTGGGCAAATGGAATAGTTTCCTTTTGCGGGCTTATCTCTGGAAACGGATGGTGAAATTGATTTGTGAAGCGCCGATCCTAGGCCATGGAATAAAGGATAGTGTAAGCAGGGAGATAGAGGCGGGCTTTAATTGGGCGATGCATGCCCATAACATGGTTCTTGAAATCCTCTATCAAGGCGGATTAATAAATTTATTCTTTTGGATTGTTATTATTGCTGTGGCGGGGAAGGTCATATGGCGGAAAAGGGATTCCATAGAAAGCAAGATCATTGCCATAGCATGGGGGGGGGTGGTGTATAGCTACATTGGTGGAACCTTTTACATCACCGTTTTTAATGGGAATGTTTATCGTTGCATACTACAGTAATCCGAGTGAGGAATATGCACAGGCATTAAGATATCAGAAGCGTCATATCAGATTGACTTGTCGAAAGAGCAGATTTGGAAGAGTGAGAAACTATAAATTACAAGTAGGGAAGGATGAAAAATGGGCAAAAGAAAAAGAATTCTAATCACCGGCGGGGCCGGCTTCATCGGCTCCCATCTGTGCGAAAAATTATTAGAACAAGGAAATGAGGTCATCTGTCTGGACAACCTTTTTACCGGACAGAAGGAAAATATTCGCCCTCTGATGAACAATCCAGATTTTGAATTTGTCCGTCATGATGTGCTGGAGCCCATCTATGTGGAATGCGACCAGGTTTACAACCTGGCCTGTCCCGCCAGCCCACCGCATTATCAGTTTGATCCAGTCAAGACGGCTAAGACCAGCTTCCTTGGTGCAGTACACACGCTGGAAACGGCCAAAAGCTGCCATGCCCGTATCCTCCAGGCCAGTACCAGCGAGGTCTACGGCGATCCGGAGGTGCATCCGCAACCTGAGAGCTACTGGGGCTGCGTCAATCCTCACGGCATCCGCTCCTGCTACGACGAGGGCAAGCGCGTGGCGGAGACGCTGTTCTTTGACTACCATCGGCAGTACGGGGTGGATATCAAGGTAGTGCGGATCTTTAATACATACGGGCCGAACATGAGCCCGGATGATGGCCGAGTTGTATCCAACTTCATTATGCAGGCGCTGAAAAACGAGGATATCACGATCTATGGAGACGGAAATCAGACCCGCAGCTTCTGTTATGTGGACGATCTGGTGGAAGGGCTGATCCGCATGATGAACAGCAGGGAGGATTTCACGGGACCGGTCAACTTGGGCAACCCGGGCGAGTTTACGATGCTGGAGCTGGCAGAGTTGGTGCTGAAGCTGACGGGCTCAAAGTCGAAGCTGATCCATAAGCCTCTGCCGGAGGATGATCCCACACAGCGCAGGCCGGTGATCGACCTGGCAAAGCGGGAGCTGAGCTGGGAGCCGAAGATACCTCTGGAGGAAGGGTTAAAGAGGACGATTGCGTATTTCGAACGGCTGTAAAGAAAGCCGTTCCAGACTAAATGAGGAGAAAGCATACAGCAGATGTATGCAGCAGAACGGACATATGAAGATTGCAGTTGCAGGTACAGGATATGTAGGATTATCAGTCGCCGTGTTATTGGCGCAGCACAATACGGTGTACGCCGTGGATATCGTACAGGAGAAGGTGGAGCTGCTGAACCGGAGGCAGTCCCCGATCCATGACAAAGGGTTGGAGGAATATCTGGCGGAAAAGGAGCTGGATCTGACGGCCACCACGGATGGCAGGGCGATTTATGGGGACGTGGATTTTGTAGTCGTATCCACGCCGACGGATTACGATCCGGAGAGGAATTATTTTAATACATCTTCTGTGGAGTCTGTGATCGCCGATGTGCGGGAAGTAAACCCGAAGGCGTGTATTGTGGTGAAGTCCACGGTTCCGATTGGCTTTACCAGAAAGATGCGGGAGCGGTTTGGTACGGATCAAATTTTGTTTTCGCCGGAATTTCTGCGGGAGGGGAATGCGCTGAATGACAACCTGTATCCCTCGCGGATCATTGTGGGTGCAGATAAGGGGAATGAGGAAGCGCAAAAGAACGCGGAGGTTTTTGTGGGTCTTTTGCGACAGGGGGCGTTAAAGAAGGAGGTCGAGACGATCATCATGAACCCCACCGAAGCGGAGGCAGTGAAGCTCTTTGCCAATACCTATCTGGCGATGCGGGTTTCCTATTTTAACGAGCTGGATACCTATGCGGAGAGCTGCGGGCTGGAGTCGCGGGACATCATCAGGGGAGTCTGCCTCGATCCGCGGATCGGAGGGCGGTACAACAATCCCTCCTTTGGCTACGGCGGTTATTGTCTGCCAAAGGATACGAAGCAGCTATTAGCAGACTATGACGGGATCCCCAACGACCTCATCCGGGCGATTGTAGCGGCGAACAACACACGGAAGCAGTTTATTGCACAAACGGCGGTGCGTAAAGCGGCGGAAAAAGCAAGGAAAACGGGCAGGTTCGGCTGCACGGTGGGCGTGTACCGTCTGATCATGAAAACGGGGTCAGACAATTTCCGCCAGTCGGCGATCCAGGATATTATTGGAATGCTGAAGAAGGAAGAGGTAAATGTGGTAATCTATGAGCCGACGCTTGACGCGGACAGCTTTATGGACTGCCCGGTCGTAAAGGAATTTCCGATTTTTAAGGAGCGGTGCAGTCTGATTCTGGCGAACCGTATGATGCCGGAACTGGATGAAGTCAGAGATCGGGTGTATACGAGGGATCTGTTCTTTGAGAATTAGAATGCTCCAATAGATGCAAGAAAATGTTGGTGTCGGCATGGGGAGTGCAGGAAGCACCCTTCTGGTGCCATGGAAGTGTTGGTGGTAGTGGGGGGGATGGAAGAATCTTTTAAAGATATACAAGAAAAAAGTGTCGTGGCCTGAGACACTCTGTATAAGATGTGTGGTGATGATAGATGTAATTAGACATGTCGTTGATCCGCCGTCTGAAGTGAAATGGGTTCAGCGCTTAACACTTAATAAAAAGGACGGTGTTATATATGAAGCATAAGCAAATAACAAGCTATAATGCGTGGCGCGGAATATGTGCGATAGGTATTTTATTCTCACATATGTATTATGTTGCGGATTCAACAAATCCATTGTGGAATGGATTTTATCGAATTATCATGCGGAATGGTTCAATTTGCTCTACATACTTTTTCCTATGTTCTGGATTCTTCCTGAATTATACATGGAAATCCGATGTTTCGTTCGGAAAGTATATTAAGGGAAAGCTAAAGCGAATTTATCCGATTACGCTTATTGTATTTCTGGGAGCACTGTTCGTAAATCTGGTATTTTCGGGACAAACGAATGAAATAAACGATTATTCTGTCGGTAGTGGTGCCTGGATTTTTTCCGTAGTGGCGAATCTGCTGCTTTTCAAAGCGTTTGTACCTATAGAAGCAGTCTTTTATTCATTCCATGGCCCTTCATGGTATATTTCTGCTCTGTTTGGTTTTTATCTGACAGCATATCTCTTTGTTCGTGGTTTACACAGTGAAAACAAGGTATACTGGAGTAAAATCATTACTGGTTGCTGTATTAGTGCATATATTCTGGAGTTGATAGTCTGCATTTATGTTCAGATATCGGGTTGCGAATCTCTGTGGCTCTGTTATGTAAATCCTTGGTTCAGAATTTTCGGAGAAGGATTTGTAGGAATACTGATATGTGAAAAAATCTCATATTCAAGAAAAGGCAAATTTTTGGATACAGTATTAGAGGTATGCAGCGTTGCTTTATTTATTCTTGCGTTTCTCCTATGTAATGTAATTCATCTGAAAATATACTCTGCTTGGCTTCAGGTAGTATTTATGGGTAGTATATTACTTGCTTTCCGGAATGACAGCGGTGCAGTCTCAAAAATCCTGAATAAGAAACCGTTTCAGTTTTTGGGAGATATCAGCTTCGAACTGTACATGACGCATGCATTTATATATGAGGGACTCCCTGTTATTGCGGGCGTTGTAGGGGGGCAACAATATACTATATAGATGGCTCATAGCGCATGCAGGAACGAGATTTGTCATTACGTTTGTGTTATGTATTGTCTTTGCGTGGATCGTAAACCAATGTATGAAACTATTGAACAAGAAATTGATAGCGCGGTTATGAGTATGGTGAAGGATAAGCTCCTGCGCATGGATGGCTTTCAGCATCATGGCAACAGATTTCATCTTGTTACGTGGTGTAACAGAGAAGATATTTCGGTAAAAATGGACTGTGCATCGCTGATAGCGGACATCCGGGAACACTTCCGGTATAGTCTCCAGCATACCGAGATTCTTGTCCCCTATAATCAGGCGAACACCGGATAGTTCACGCTCCTTGAGTCATACAAAGAAGGAACGCCAGCTTTCCTTATCTGAGTGTGTGAAAGAAAGGCATATGTGCTGGTTTTATACTTTCCTTGCATTTTACGATTATCTGTTCTATAATGAACGCATAGAATTCCTCTGCTAAAAGTGGAGGAAAGTGAATGGAAACAATCAAAAGAAGCAAGTTAGAAACGCTGACAATGAAGGATAATTTCATGTTCGGAGCCGTGATGTGCGAGCCCGAGAACTGCAGGCTGCGGTGCGCAGGGTGAAGGCAAGCCGGGAGATGGAGGCGAAATATATGCTGTTGGAGGAGATGTTGCAGGACGAGCGAGAAGCCGGTCGCGTGGAAGGCCGGGCAGGGATTGTTCTGGAACTGCTGGAGGATTCTCTGGGCAATCTTCCGGAGGATTTGAGGAGCAGGATCCTTTCTGAGAAAGACGGCGATGTCCTGAAACGGTATTTGAAGCTGGCGAAGACGGCCGCTTCTCTGGATGAGTTTATGCAAAAGATTTCTGAATAAAATATAGATATACGAATGAGACAAGTCTGAAAATCGATAACCGGACATAGATCCGGTTCTGAAAGGAATTCTATAAACAAATAATTTTACGAGCCATTTCCTCAGCGGAAATGCGGAGGAGCCTGATTTTGGGCGAATGAGAAGCCAAGGCGGCGGACTTAAAGAAAATCCGGTTGCCTTGGCTCTTCAGGTTGCCGTATATCTTGTTATGGTTGTCTGTAGGGCATTCTGATCTTACGACTTATTTCCTCCCACATACATTTCATACAGCTCGTCGTCTCCGACTGCCTGCCGAATCTGCTCGTACAGGTCGGCGGAGGCTTCGCGCATCTGATCGCGCAGCTCATCAGAGAGCTCTACAATCTCGGCGCCGCCTTCTTCGCAGATCGCGATACGGTCATTGGCGCGTTCGAGCGCCTGCTCGCGGGAGTAATCCCCGGCGGTTGCGGCAGCCTCGCGGATGATGGCCTGTTGGTCTTCGGAAAGGTCCGCCATGAAATTCTGATTTGTAATCAGCGTCAGCAGGTGGGGCAGATGGTTCGTCTGCACGACGTAATCCTGCTGCTCGTAGAATTTGTTTGAAACGACGACCTCATAGGGGTTCTCCTGCGCGTCGATCGTGTTCTGCTGGAGGCCGATGTAGACCTCGGAGAAAGCCATCGGAGTCGGGTTCGCGCCGATCGCGTTCCAGAATGCCATATGGTAGGAGTTTTCCATCGTGCGAATCTTGACGCCGGAAAAATCCACGAGTTCTTTGATATTGACGTTTGAGGTCATGACGCGGAAGTTCTGGTCGCTCATGCCAAGCAGGTCGATTCCTTTTTCTGCATAGATCGCGCGAACCTTTTCCATGAATGATTCGTTGTCGAGCACCTCATGCAGCTCGGTGATATCGCTGAAAACGCAGGGCAGGTCGAAGAGGCACAGCCGGGGCAGGTAGCTGACCTGCGGAGCGGTGTTCTGAACGACGAACGGGATGTCGCCGCACATGACGCTCTCCAGCAGCTCCGTATCGCCGCCGAGGGAGCTGTTCGCATAGACTTCTATGTTCATCTCACCGTCCGAGAGGCGGTTCACTTCCTCCGCAAATTTCTCCGCGTAAAGCTGCGTCACGGTGTCCTCCGGACTGGCGGTTGCAAGCACCCACGCGTAGGTCTGGCCTTTCTCCTGACAGCCGGAGAGTAGTGTCATACTGGCAGCGAGTACGGCGAGCAGGAGAACTTTATGGGTAACATGGAAGAGCCTGCGTATCTTTGGCTCCGCGCATTTGGCCGGAGTATGGATTTCACGTTCGTATCTTCTTGTCCATTTCATATCTCCACCCCCTTATATCAGCGCAAGGCTGATCTGAGGAATGTAAGTGATCAGCAGTTGGGCGACCAGAAACAGAAGGATCATCGGGAGCGCTTTTTTTGCGATTTCCATGACCGGCACCTGCGACATCGAGCTCGCTACGAAAAGATTGACGCCGATCGGCGGCGTGACGAAGCCGATCGCGAGATTGACGACCATGAGGATGCCGAAATGCACTGCGTCCACGCCGTAGGAGGCGACGATCGGCATCAGGATCGGCGCGAGGATCAGGATGGCCGGACTGGTGTCCATAACCATGCCGACGATCAGCAGAAGCAGGTTGATGACGAGCAGGATCGCAAAACGTGTCGTGAACGCGCCGGTCATCCATGCGGAGACGGTCTGAGGCACATGCATCAGCGTCAGGATGCGCGAAAACGCAACGGATGCCGCGAGGATGAACAGGATCGGGCAGAAGGTCCGCACCGCCTCTCGCAGCACATCCCAGAGGTCGCGGAGCTTCAGCGTCCGGTAAACAAATATGCTGATGATCAGCGAGTAGAAGACCGCGATCACGGCGGCCTCGGTCGGGGAGGTCACGCCGGAGTAAATGCATCCGAGGATGATAACCGGGGTCAAAAGAGCGAAGAAGCTTGAGAAGAAGACTTTGCGGAAGCCGCGGCTGTGCAGTTCTCCGACGATCGCCTCAATCTTTTCCCTGTCCTCGCCGTATTTTTTGCAGTGATAAAAGGCGTAGCCCATCAGGATGACAGCGATCAGAATGCCCGGAATGATGCCGGCGATGAACATGTCGCTGACCGACGCTCCGGTCGCCTGCGCGTACAGGATGAACGGAATGCTCGGCGGGATGATGACTCCCAAGCCGCCCGCTACCGCGACGAGCGCCACGCTGAATTTTTTGTCGTAGCCCATCTCGAGCATCAGCGGGACCGTCATGCTGCCGACCGCCGCGACGGTTGCCGGGGCCGAGCCGGAGATCGCTCCGAAGAACAGGCAGGTGATGACGACGGCGCAGGGGATGCCCGCAGTGCGTCTGCCGACAAAATAGCTGAATACCTCAAATAATTTTTTTGATACGCCGCCCTTCGACATGATGATACCGGAGAGGACGAACATTGGGATCGCGAGCAGCGGGTAGGAGTTCACGCCTCCGAGCGCCGAGCGGAGGATGTATACGCCGCTGACGGTGAAGGAATCCGAAAGGAGGCTGGGCATCATGCTGGCGATGCCGACTGACAGTCCGACCGGGACGGCCAGAAGCAGCAGGACCACGAATACGATCATAATAAACAATGTCATGATTTTTTACCTCCGAACAGATTTTTCGCCTCACGTAGCCATGCCTGAAAAACGCGCACGGTCAGCAGCAGAAAGCCCACAAGCGGGGCGGACTGGATGAAATACATTGGGATGTGCAAGGCGGCGCTGGTCGCGTGAAGGTCGATCGACTGGCGCACATAGGTCACGCAGTACGGGAGCATGATCAGACAGAAGAGAAACACTAGCGTGTGCCGCAGCAAACGCAGGCCGGTCTGGCCCTTGGCAGGCAGGATGTTCAGAAACTGTTCGATCTTGATCGATATGCGCTTTTTCACGCAATAGCTGATGCTCAGGAACACCGACCAGACGAACAGGTACTGGGTCAGTTCCTCCGACCAGCTCAGCGAGGTGTTGAGCGCGTAACGCGCAAGGATCTGCATTCCCATGATGACGACCATGCAGATCAGTAGGAGGATCAGGATCGTTTCTTCCAGATTGTCGTCGAGCCACTTCAAAAATTTCATAAATGTATTCTCCTTTTTCTTTTCATCAAACGTCATAATGGATCCCGAGCACTTCCTTCATATGCTCGATCGGCATGTCCTGTCCGGTCCAGAGCTTAAAGGAAGCCGCGCCCTGAAAGAGCATCATGCCCCTGCCGTTCATCGTGCGGCAGCCCGCCTCGCGCGCCATGCGCAAAAGCTCGGTCTCTTCCGGCGCGTAGATCGCATCGGTCACGATCAGGTCCGGACGGAAGAAGCTCGCGTCCGGTATGTAGGTCAGGCCCTCCTGCGGCTTCATGCCGAGGCTCGTCGCGTTGGCGAGCAGGACGCTGTCGGCGATCTCCGCTTTCAGCCGATCCAGATCCTCGAGGTCGTAGAAGGCGGCTTTGCAATCGGTCTTTTCGTTCAGCATTTCCACGGTATCGATGCCGCGCTGATGGAATTCGTCGCGGCGATTGAAGACGGACAGCTCTGCGACCCCGTCAAGCGCGGCCTGTACCATCATCGCCTTTCCTGCGCCGCCGCAGCCGACGATCGTGACTTTCTTTCCGGTCACATCGATACCGTTGTCCCGCAGAGAGCTCATATAGCCGATGCCGTCCGTGATATGGCCGGTCAGAACGCCGTCGTCATTGACGATCGTGTTGACGGCTCCGCACATCTGCGCCTGCTTGGAAAGCCGGTCCAGATACGGAATCACTGCGATCTTGTTCGGCATCGAGAGATTGCCGCCGCGCACCTTCAGGGCCCGCATGGCCGCGATCGCTTCCTTCAGATTGCTCTGGTCGACGTCGAAGCAGAGATAAGCGTAGTCAAGCCCCAGATATGCGGCTGCTTCGTTGTGCATGGCCGGCGACTGGGAATGTCGGATCGGGTATGCCATCAGGGTCAGAAGTTCTGTGTGTCCTGTAATTCGTTCGCTCATGTTTTCTCTTCCTTCCGAGTATGTACTTGCGTCAGCGCGCCCCGTAAATGCAAAGCAGAAAGTGCATCGCGGGGAACGGATGTTTCGAAAAATCTGCGCCCGATTCTTTTCCACACAAACGCGTTGACGCGTTGAAGCACATTCTATCATATTTCTTCTTTTTGCGCTACCCCCAAATCACTTTTGGGGCACATACCGCGGAATCTTCGTAAAAAGCTTTTCCTGAACCATTGATAAAAAGCATATATTCCTGCCTGAAAAAACTTACCCCAAACCATTGATAAAAAGCCAAAAAATTACCCGGCCGCCTGAAAAGGGACCGGGTAATGAAATACTGCCTTTAAATTGTGAAACGCTTTTTCTTAAAGCTGCGGGCCGGCGGCTACCAGAGCCTTGCCGTGCTCGTTGCTCTCGTACTTCGCAAAGTTCTTGATGAAGCGCTGCGCCAGATCCTTTGCCTTCGTCTCCCACTCGGAAGCGTCAGCGTAGGTGTTGCGCGGATCAAGGATGTTCGTGTCAACGCCCGGAAGAGCGGTCGGTACCTCGAAGTTGAAGTACGGGATCTTCTTCGTCTCAGCGTTCAGGATGTCGCCGTTGAGGATCGCGTCGATGATGCCGCGGGTATCCTTGATGGAGATACGCTTGCCTGTGCCGTTCCAGCCGGTGTTCACGAGGTAAGCCTTTGCGCCGCTTGCCTGCATTCTCTTGACAAGCTCCTCAGCGTACTTCGTCGGATGCAGCTCGAGGAACGCCTGACCAAAGCATGCGGAGAAGGTCGGAGTCGGCTCGGTGATGCCGCGCTCGGTACCTGCGAGCTTCGCTGTGAAGCCGGACAGGAAGTAGTACTGCGTCTGCTCCGGAGTCAGAACGGATACCGGCGGAAGTACGCCGAACGCGTCTGCGGACAGGAAGATGACATTCTTCGCTGCCGGAGCTGCGGATACCGGACGAACGATCTTCTCAATGTGGTTGATCGGGTAGGAGACACGGGTGTTCTCGGTCACGCTCTTGTCGGCGAAATCGATCTTGCCGTTCTCGTCCAGGGTAACATTCTCAAGAAGCGCGTTGCGCTTGATCGCGTTGTAGATGTCCGGCTCGGACTCTTTGTCGAGATTGATGACCTTCGCGTAGCAGCCGCCCTCGAAGTTGAACACGCCGTTGTCGTCCCAGCCGTGCTCGTCGTCGCCGATCAGCAGACGCTTCGGATCTGTGGAAAGCGTGGTCTTGCCGGTGCCGGACAGACCGAAGAAGATCGCGGTGTTCTTGCCGTCCATATCGGTGTTTGCGGAGCAGTGCATGGAAGCGATGCCCTTCAGCGGCAGGTAGTAGTTCATCATGGAGAACATACCCTTCTTCATCTCGCCGCCGTACCATGTATTCAGGATGACCTGCTCGCGGCTCGTGATGTTGAACACGACCGCCGTCTCAGAGTTCAGGCCCAGCTCCTTGTAGTTCTCAACCTTTGCCTTGGAAGCGTTGTATACAACGAAATCCGGCTCAAAGTTCGCCAGCTCCTCCTCGGACGGCTGGATGAACATGTTTTTGATGAAATGCGCCTGCCATGCCACCTCAACGATGAAGCGGATCGCCATGCGGGTGTCCTTGTTCGTGCCGCAGAACGTATCCATCACAAAAAGTCTCTTGTTGGAGAGCTCTTTGAGCGCAAGCTCCTTGACTGCCGCCCAAGTCTCCTTGGATGCCGGATGGTTGTCGTTCGGATACTCGGGAGTCGTCCACCATACGGTGTCCTTGGAATTCTCATCCATCACGATGAATTTGTCTTTCGGGGAACGTCCGGTGTAGATACCCGTCATAACATTCACAGCGCCAAGCTCGCTCACCTGACCCTTCTCATAGCCCTCAAGACCCGGTTTCATTTCTTCCTCGAAGAGTGTCTCAAAGGAAGGATTACGCACGATCTCAGTAGTTCCGGAAATGCCGTACTTGCTTAAATTGATCTCTGCCATCATGTAACCTCTTTTCTTTTCATAGTATTTTGTTGTTCCAATACGGTATTATACATAGGGAAGCAAATAAAATCAACCAGATTCTTTTAAAATTGTGAAAAGTATGATAAAATAGCAGCTAACGAAACGGAAGGTTCGTCGTATTAAAAGATAAAATAATAAGAAAACGCAGGTAGTGTCAAGCAATCTATGAAAATCTGGAGTCAGAAAAAGGGCTCCGCAGAACCTTGAAAATTGCAGATATAATT
>CANQVH010000041.1 GCA_947627245.1 uncultured Lachnospiraceae bacterium
TACCTTTTTTCAACCTGCATAAAATTTTCAAAGTTCACAAATTTCTGCTTGACTTTTTATTTGCAGACTTGATTAAATAGTTTTGTTTGCAATTCACTTGCGCATGAAACTATCAATCAGAAGTTTCATGCGATCAAATGTTACGTATTCTTAATGCAATTACCATATTTACGTCCTCCGAAATTAAATTGTTAAATTTGCAAGATGCTTCTACGATTTTCCTGACTTCAGGAAAATCGTGTTCAGCATTATGTCCTGAATTTTCACAGGTAATCATATCTTTCTCCCTGCTAAGTCAACAATGTTTACATACCGAACAGGCTCTTACTCATGAAGCGTACTGTTTTTACGTCCTTCAGATATCGCTGTATTTAATTTTTCCTGCAAATTACTTGCGCATTCTTCCGGAGTAACAGCAAAATTACCGTCTGCCTCTTTGGTCAAAAGCAACGCAATTTCTTTGTAAAACACACTCCTGACAGAATTGTCACTTCCCTGCCAGTTCGGGAGATTATGTGTATAATCAACTGAATTTCCGGTATTATTTGAGAACGCCTCCAAAAGCAGGATATCATCTTTGTATTTTTCCATGACTTTCTTGCTCACAGGGATACTCCCGGCGGAACATTCAAGCCATTGATCGGTTTCATAGAAATATCTCAGGAAATCCTTCGCTATTTCTATTTTCTCGCTGTCTCCGTTATCAAAAATCTCAAATCCTTCGTTGAAGATCGTACAGTGATTGCCGGGGTAATTAACAAAGCCGTATTTCTTAAAAGTATTTGTT
This sequence comes from uncultured Lachnospiraceae bacterium, assembly GCA_947627245.1. GTDB lineage: Bacteria > Bacillota > Clostridia > Lachnospirales > Lachnospiraceae > Choladousia. Next base: position 788 of record CANQVH010000041.1, read on the forward strand.
TCCTCATTGTAATCTTCTTTTACTCTGCTGTACGTTGAACTTCCCAGATTAAAGTTATAAAAAGTAAGCTCGTCCATTTTGAATTTACTGCTGTTGTCGGACATTGTTTTGTCATACGGAACAGGCAGATACCAGCCTGAATCCACACCGTTCTGAAGCCACCTGAGGGCGGAAATAACATCAGGATTATCAGCAAGATCAAAATTATTGTCGCTGTCAAACAGGTCGCCGCCGAAAGCGCGCAGCATTGTCATTATGTGAGTATCGCCCTGATTATCTTTTGCGTACATCATCATAGGAACTTTCCCCTTGCCCTCTTTTGCAAATCCGTCCGCAAGCGTATTCAGTATCTTTGTCCAGTCCTCCATGCTCCAGCTTGAAATCACTGCGCCCTCGTCAATGTATTCGTTCAAACCGTATTGTTCAAGCATCTCCCTGTTATATATGAGAATGTTCTCAGAACACATATAGGGCAGCATATAGAGCTTATCATTAAATCGTCCGTGTTCCAAAAAGGCAGGGTATATATCCTCTTTCATTTCCGGTGTAAGGACGTCGTCTACCGGAACAACTTTTCCTGTATGGATAAACGAGCTCATATTGAAAAATCCGTCATATAAGATATCGGCCGCGTCGCTTTTACCGAAAGAATTTGTGATTGCCTTCGTTTCCTCACCGCCTTCAAATTCTATGACTTCTATTCTGACGTCTTTATCATACTGCGCAATAAAATCCTTGCTCGCAAGTTCGAGGAGCGTATAGGCATTTTTTACATTTTCATTAGAAATGCAATTCATAGTACTGGTATGCGGCACTTTTATAATAATTTCTTTTTCCGGTTCTTTTTGTCCGGAACAAGCGGAAAGGCAGAAGGAAAATAACACTGCTATGACGATCTCCAATAAAAATGCAGGAATTCTTTTTCTCATTTTTCTAATCTCCTTATTGACTGTTACGTTTTTCGTGATCGATTTTCTCCATTTTACTAAGCAGGGTATTGATATCGATCGGCTTTGTCAAAAAGTCGTCCATTCCGCTGTCTAAAGCCTTGTCCCTGTCCTCCTGAAAACTGTTTGCGGTACAGGCGAATATGGTAACCGTTTTGGCGTCTTCACGGTGAAGTTCCCTGATCCTCGCCGACGCCTCGCAGCCGTCCATGACAGGCATACGCATATCCATAAGGATTATGCTGAACTCGTTTATCTTTGATCTCTCAAAGATCTCTACAGCCTCCTGACCGTTCTCGGCGTGTACGGGAACAAATCCGAACTGGCTCAGTATCTCCATCAGTATTTCCGCATTCAGTTCGTTATCTTCGGCAACAAGAATTTTCGTTGACTTGGCGTTGTTGCCGGAATGATCCGCCGCTTTTTCGGCATCTTCCGAATTTACCTTCAGATAGTCCGGAATTTCACAGACTTCAGCAGGAATTTTAACCGTAAACGTACTGCCTTTGTTTAATTCGCTCTCTACGCTTATTTCTCCGCCCATTGCATTTACAAGCAGCTTGCTTATCGCCATTCCCAGGCCTGTGCCTTTGGTGGAGTTGGATGTGCTGCTGCGATCTTGGGTAAATTTATTAAATATTTCATTCATAAATTCCTTACTCATTCCGCAGCCTGTATCCTCGCAGGCAAAAGTAGTCATAACATGATTTTCGTCGATCATGCTCTGATTTACCGAAAATTTTATAGATCCTCCCTCCGGAGTAAATTTTGCCGCGTTGCCGACAATGTTCATAAGCACTTGTTTTATATGTACCTCATCACACTGTATACACGGGACCGTTATATGGATCTCTTTTATAAATTCAACTCCACGTCCTGTAATATTATCGTACTGCATGGAACAAACAGCCTCTGACATTGTTTCGACCAACATCGGGGCACGGGTAATTTCCACTTTCCCCGCCTGAAGTTTGGATATATCCAGCACATCGTTTATGAGCGCAAGCAGATATTCTGCCGTATTCTGCGATTTCTTCAGCCACTCTTTTATCTGAAGATGTTTCTCCGGAGTATCAATTGAATTCATCATCAGGTAATTTAATCCGACAATACCGTTCAACGGCGTGCGGATCTCGTGGCTCATATTGGACAAGAATTCGCTTTGCGCCTTTTCCTGAGCGTGGGCCATCTGCGTTTTTCTTTGCATGATAATGGTCGCTACGAACGCAATGATGATGACAAGGATCGCAGCGCTCATTGCTGCAATAATCAGCAAAACAAATAATCTTGTCTGGTCTTTCACTACCTTATCGCTTACCGACATGATAAAATACCAGTCAACACTGCTGCTGTTTAACGGGGCGCAGTAGTTCAGTTCACGAACGCCGTTTTTTTCCATAGAGAACCAGAACTCTTCGCGTGCATGCATTTTTTCCTGTATATCGGAGGGCGTGAGGTCCGATCTGTCACAGCGTTCCACTATATCAAACAAATTATCAGAGACAGAACTTGCCGCGTCTTTTCTGTCCACAACATATTCGCCTTTTTCATCGACTACCGAACTGTAGCCTTGTGTATTACCTGATCCATCAACATAATTTTCGATTACAAGACCGTCTACAATAGAAGACCTCTTGCAAACTCCTATCACGGCATAAACCTCTTTTTGATCTTCGCCGATTCTTATACCGGATAATACTTCATCTTTTGGATTGTCCGGCAGTCTGTAACCGTAAATTACAACTTTATCGGAGCCCATTACAGGAAGCGAATCATAACCGATGACTTTGTAACTGTCAGTATTTGCGAACAGATCCATATACGGGTAATAATCCGCATCTTCGCTGCCTTTTCTGTAAGTAACATCGGTATAATAGGAACCGTCTTCCATAAGCAGATAGACTTTGTCGAATGTTGATTCATACGCTTCAATTCCCAGATATTCGTTTATTTGGCTTACAGTCTGAAGGTTCTGACTGTTTCGCTTCAGTCTTTCGCCTATGCGCTGCTGGTTTTTCCAGCTATATTCAATAAACATAGTGATGGTATTACGGTCATGCACAGCAACTTCCCTGATGTTGTCGACCGCTGCATCTTCGAGGATATTTCCTGTCACAATCGAATATACATAGATCGCCAAAAAGAATACGATTATTACAAAACAAATGAATAATGCATAGAAATGTTTGCTTTTTGCTCGTTTCATAAATTCACAGCTTTCTTATAATGTACCGCATATATGCGTTTGTTTTCAAATAAATCTATCATTCTGAATAAATGATATCTTTATCAAGCAGTTTCCCTTGGATAGCTGCTTTTATTAGAACATATAATATGTTATTTGTCAATAATCTGTAACTTCATGAAAAATCATTGTAAATAAGCAAACGGGACAGCTTATTCCCGCAGCGCGCCAAGGTCAATCTTATAGATCATTTCTGTGTGCATGATCCAATGTCTTGAAAACGGCATTTGAATGAGTCCTCGAATGTCTTTATTGCACCAATAATCAATCAGCCAGATTGCTTTTTCATCGTCGCTTACTACATGCAGCGATTCTAAGCATCCTTTTCTTTCTTCCGGTATTTTTCTTTTCAATTCATCATAAGATAACCGTTCCAACATTTTCTCAGTGCTTTCACATACTTCAAAAATATAGGAGTACAATTCTTCGAGATTAAGCTGTTTTGAAAAGTCTGCAATCTGCTGTTTCATCAGTTCATTTCCCGTTGTAATGATGGGTGAATGGATACGTTCCTTGTAATTGCCTGCAAAAAAATACCTGTTCATCTTCCTTTATCACGGTATGCGCAACGATATCTTCAATGCGAAAAATATGCCAGATAGAATAGGCGATCGTCTTACTATGATAACCATCCGCGTTTATGAAAGGAATTGCGTTAAAATCTTCTCTGCGTAATCTCAGACCATTCCTTATTCATAATTCCATTCCCTTCAGGTGCCGATCAGCCTCTTTCGCAGAACAACTCAACCTCTTCACCCAGCGGCCCGACACAGAACGCAACTCTGATCGGGTACGGCAGTGAAGAATTCCTTTACCCTGACAAGCTCATCTTTGCTCCCGCATTTCATTGATATATGATGGATTCCTTTTATCATTGCAGTTTCTCCGAACATTATATTGCGCCCATTTATAGGCCGTGCGAATTTGTAATCTATGCCTAAATTTGTTCCAAAGGATACTGCTCCTATATACCCATTCCGGCCGACTGCCCGGCGACAAATCCACTCGCCCACGCCCACTGCAGGTTGTAGCCTCCGCACGGCCCGTCCACGTCAAGCAGTTCCCCGGCAAAATAGAGATTCCGGTGCAGCTTCGACTCTAACGTCTCTGCATCAATCTCCCTGCAGTCCACGCCGCCGCTACATACCTGACATTCGTCAAAGGAGCGCACACCCGTCACAGAAAGCGGGAATGTTTTCATACAAGAAACCAGCCTGTCGATTGCTCCGACATCCTGTTTCTCACAAATCTTCGATTTTTTGTTCTCTGTTCTTTCAAACGGCTCTGTGCAAGTCCTTGATTTCTTGATTCTCGCAGATGCTCCACCGCAATTTTGCTCAATCAGTTCTTTGCAAGTCTGCGATTTCTTGATCCCCGCTCCCGCAAGGACGACCGGAATCAGCTTCTCATGCAGCATTCCCTTCAGGAGCACCGCCACGGTTTCTTTTGGCAGTTCCTTTGCGCGTGCGGACAGCAAACTCGCCAGATAAGCATATTCAAATTCCGGCAGCAGATCAATGGACAAGGTATATTGAACACCCATTTGTCTGGCTGATTGCCTTGTCTGTCTGGTGCTCGCAGAGTCAAATTGTCTCAGATCTTCCGCCCCCACAAAGCGCGAAAGCTGGAACACTACGATCCCGGACACTCCGTACTTCGTCCACTGGAGCTCACCCGTTTCTTCCTTTACTGATCGTCCGTCCGCAAGAAGCATAACTCTTGCGCGGCAGCGTACACCGGCGAGCGATGCAAGAAAATCTCCGGAGCAATTCAATGCGGCGAGCGCCGGACGGGGCTCTATGATCCTATGCCCGAGCTGTGCCGCAAATCGGTAGCCGCTTCCATCCGAGCCAGTCTTCGGCAGGCAGCGCGAACCGCAGGCAAGAACAACCGCATCCGCCTGATACGACCACGAGGATGTCTTCACGCTCCATCGCTCAGACGGCATCTCTTCTGAATCCCGGATCTGTGCATATTCCTCTTTTTCATTTTTTGTCCCTGAATCTACAGTCTCTATCGTTTCAATCTTTTCATTCAGCTTCAGCTTTACCTTCAGCCTGCGCAGCTCCGCCAGCAGCACATCGAGCACCGCGGAGGACTGCATGCTGTACGGATAAACATACCCGTTTTTCTCCACGGTCAGAAGTCCCAACGCCTCAAAAAAACGGCGCGAATCCTCCGCCCCGAAACGTTCTGTCGCAAGCTGCGCGAGCCTTCGTCCGCTCCCGTAATAGCGCGTGGGAAGCTCCGAATCCATATTCGTAAGATTACATCTGCCGTTCCCGGTCAGAAGGAGCTTGCGTCCCGGACGATCCATCGCCTCAAGAAGCGTCACCTCTGCGCCTGCTCTTGCCGCCGTGACCGCCGCCATCAGGCCGGCTGCCCCCGCTCCGGCTATGATTACTTTTCGTATCATAATTCACCCGTTATTTTCTTCCTTCTGGCTGCCTAAAATATCTCTACATTTCTTTTCCAGTTCCGGAATATTATCTTTTAGGGTCTCCCAAACAATTTCATGGTCTACGCGTGCATAATCATGCGCAAACAAATTGCGCATACTCTTGATCTGCTGCCAAGGAACCTTCGGATATGTCGTTTTCATTTCTTCCGATAATTGTGCAGTCAATTCACCGATTTGAATAATGCACATACTACATGCATACTGAAAAGCAAAGTCGGATTCATATATTTTATAGTCGTCTCCAAAACGTTCAATCAGTCTTCTAATATCAATGCAATACTGCCTGATCTTTTGCAGGATAAGTCTGTCCTTCGGGTTCATAAATAAGTATTGCCTCCTTTTTGATTCTATTTAAAAAATCACGATCACTGCTCGTTGTCGTAACCACATCTACATGCACTTTAAATATATCCTCCAACGCGGAGACAAAGCCGAAATACTGCAAAAGATTCCTCATACTGCCTTTATCAATCAGAAGGTCAATATCGCTGGATTCTGTTGCTTCTCCGCGTGCATATGAACCGAAAACATAAAGTCTGGCTACACCATATTCTTTGGCAATCGGTATACTGTTCTTTTTGATTGTGTCTAAAGAATAAGCCTTTTTCATGGTATCATCACCTCTGTTCCAGATGCTGAATTATTTGCCCGATATTAATGATACTATATCATATTCGTTCGTAAATATCCACGCAATCATGGCAAACAGCTCTTTTAGCTGACGCATTTTTTACTGCACTACCCCAAATACATCTTGTAATTTTACACGGATGTATCCGGCAGTTTCACATACCCGCGCTCATACAGCCTCTGCAATGATTTCAGGATGCCGAGCTTCGCGTGCGGCCACGTCAATCCGCCCTGAAAATAGACCGCATACGGAGGCTTAACCGGCCCGTCCGCGGAGAGTTCGATTGAAGAACCCTGCACAAACGCGCCCGCTGCCATGATCACGTCGCTGTCGTAGCCGGGCATCGCCCACGGCTCCGGCGTCACATAGCTGTCCACCGGGGCGGCCGCCTGAATTCCCTCGCAGAACGAGATCATCCCCTCCGGGAAACCAAATTCCACGGCCTGAATGATGTCGTAGCGCTCCTCTGTCGCGTCCGGCACTACATGAAATCCAAGTTTCTCATATATGTTCGCTGCAAAGATTGCCCCCTTTAAGGCCGCCGCCGTCACAATCGGCGCGAGGAACAAGCCCTGATAGAACGACTGCATCACGCCGAGCGAAGCCCCGACCTCTTTTCCGAGTCCCGGAGAAGTCAGCCGGTATGCGCATCGCTCTACACACTCCTTCGTTCCCGCGATATAACCGCCGATCGGCGCAAGCCCTCCGCCCGGATTCTTGATCAGAGAACCGACCACCATATCTGCGCCGAGATCACTCGGTTCGATGCGCTCCACAAATTCTCCATAGCAGTTGTCCACCATGCAGATAATATTCGGATTGATTTTTTTCACGAACGCGATCGCCTCTCCGATCTGCTCTACAGAGAGCGTCGGCCTCGTCTGATAACCTTTGGAGCGCTGAATCTCCACGAGTCTTGTGTTTGGACGGATCGCCTTGCGAATTTCTTCGTAATCAAAGCTCCCGTCTTCCAAAAGATCGACCTGCGCGTAGCTGACGCCGTATTCCGCCAGCGATCCGCGCGACGGCCGGATCCCGATGACTTCCTCGAGCGTGTCATACGGCTTTCCGGAGATCGACAGCAGCTCGTCTCCCGGTCTCAGATTTCCCGACAGCGCCACAGCAAGCGCATGCGTCCCACAGGTGATCTGCGGCCGTACAAGCGCCTCCTCCGTGTGAAACGTCAGCGCATACACCCGCTCCAGCGTATCGCGGCCTAAATCGTTGTACCCATAGCCGCTCGTCATCTGGAAACATTCCGCGCTCACGCGCGCCTCCTGCATCGCTTTTATCACTTTGAGCTGATTATACTCGGCTGTCTCGTCGATCCCTCGAAAGCGCTCCTCCAGCCCATTTAATATCTCATCCGCAAAATCACGCACCGGACGGCTGATGCCCAGTGCTTCGTACATGTGCTCCATAAAAAAGTCCTCCGTCTGCTCTCATCTCTGTATAATCTCTTTTTGAGACAACACATCTTCCATATACGCAAGTATCTTCCCGGAATCATAGGCAAACTCACTCTTGTCCAACCAGATAACCTCACGTTCCCTGCGAAACCATGTGAGCTGACGTTTTGCGAAATGCCGCGTGTCTCGCTTGAGCACGCGGATCGCCTCTTCGAGCGAACATTCGCCTGCGAGATAAGCCAGCATCTCTTTGTATCCAAGGCCCTGCATGGACACCATCTCCCGCGTGCATCCGGTCTCCTTCAGCGCGCGCACCTCGTCAAGCAAGCCCTGTTTCATCATCACATCAACGCGCAGGTCGATGTTGCGATACAGCTTCTCCCGATCATCGTTCAGAACAAAATACGCGAAATTGTAGGGGGACTCCTTCCGGCGCTCTTCCTCGTTGTGCTCCGAGATCCGCCGTCCCGTCTCTTGGTAAAACTCCAACGCGCGGATCACGCGCTTGACATTGTTCGCATGAATCGCGGCCGCCGAGGCCGGGTCTACGTCGCGCAGCATCGCATGCAATTTTTCGGCGCCCTCGGTTTCTGCCAACTGTTGCAGCGAATCCCGGTAGGATGTATCTTCTCCGTTTTCCGTGAAATCGATATCGTACAGCACTGCCTGAATATAAAAACCCGTGCCGCCGACAAGGATCGGAATCTTCCCCCTGTCATGAATCCCACGGATATATTTTTGGGCAAGCTCCTGAAACTTTACGACATGGAATTCCTCCGCCGGATCAAACTCGTCAATCAGGTAATGCGGAACTCCCTTCATTTCTTCCTTTGTCACCTTCGCCGATCCGATATCCATCCCCCGGTACACCTGCATCGAGTCCGCTGAGACGACTTCGCCGCCAATACGCCTCGCGAGCTCCACCGAAAGGCTTGTCTTTCCGACTGCCGTCGGCCCGGTCACGATCACAAGCGGAAGTTTGCTCTGTCCCATCTTCATGACACTCCTGTGATAATTAACTTAACTTTCAGGTAAATAACTTTGAAATTAATATGCCATACCTTTTATCAAATTACAAGGCCGGAAAAGCATACGCCTATGCCGTCTTTTTCATCCTGCGCAGCATAAACACCGTCACCACAAGCACAATGGGAAAGCCGATCCCTGCAAGCACACCGACCTGCAGATCATTTCCAGCGTTCTGCGAGATATTCCCGACGATTGCCGGGCCTACTGCTCCGCCGAGATCTCCCGCCAGAGCCAGCAGGGCAAACATCGCAGTTCCACCCATCGGGAGAGTTGCCGAAGAGATACTGATCGAACCCGGCCACATGATTCCGACCGAAAAACCGCAGAGCGTACAGCCGATTAGACCAAGAACCGACAGCTTGGCGAGCCCGGCCAGCAGATAACAGCACAGGCAGAGGATCCCGGATGCGATCATAAACTTCTGAAGGTCAACCTTCTCGCCGAACCTGCCGTACAGGACGCGGCTAATCCCCATAAGCACCGCAAAACCGCACGGCCCTGCCAGATCACCGACGGTCTTCGAGACACGCAGCGCCGACTCCGCGAACGCGGAAGCCCACTGCGACATCGCAAGCTCGGAGGAACCCGCGCATACCATGAGAACGATCAGCAGCCAGAAGATTCTTGTCCTGAAAAGCTGACTCATCGTCATGCTCTGCCCGTCCTCCACCAGCGGCTCGATCGGGCAGGTCGCGAAATTATAGATATTGTACAACGGAATGAGCGCCCACAAGCACGCCAGCACGCGCCAGTGCTCAATTCCGAACAGGCTGAAGAACAGCGTCGAACCGAGGATCACGCCGACAGATCCCCAACAGTAAAATGAATGCAGCAGGCTCATCATTCCCTCTTTGTTTTCAAAGGGGCAGGCCTCAACGATCGGGCTGCAGAGCACCTCGATCAGCCCGCTTCCCACCGCGTAGATCACTACGCAGACCAGAATGCCTGCGAATGGGGACGGCAGCAAATCCGGCAGAAAGGCAAGTCCGATCAGGCCAACCCCCGACAGGATTTCGGCCACGACGATGCTGACCCGGTAGCCGATGCGATCCACAAACTTCGCGCAGATAAAATCCACGACAAGCTGTGTAAAGAAAAAACAGGTCGAGATCAAGGCAAGGCGCCCGTAGGATATTCCATAAATACCGTAAAAGGTCAGAAACAGAAGCGGAGCGAAATTCGCTGAGATCGCCTGCGTGATGAAGCCAAGATAACACGCCAGCAATGTCCTCCCGTATTTCTTTTTAGTATTCTCCGCGATCAAGGAATTCTGCATAAATCCGCACTCCTATTTTATATTTTTCATGTTAACTGTCTTCTCATACAATCCGCTTGAATTTTTTCTCCAGCTCCTGCTTCGTCATCGCGACGATCGTCGGGCGGCCGTGTGGACAGTTATACGGATTCTCCAGCGTCAAAAGCTCCGCAATCAGCGCATCCGCCTCCTGCGCCGTCATTTTGTGATTTCCCTTGACCGCCGCCTTGCAGGACATCGAGGCAATCTTCTCCTGAATCGCCTGCGCGGAGGATTTTTCCGACACGTCGGTTAGACCGTCCAGCATCTCCGTGAATAAAGTTCGGTCCGTAATCCCATAAAGATTGTCCGGCACGGCGCTGATAGAATAATCGCGGTCGCCAAAATGCTCGACCACGAAACCCACTGCCGCAAAATGATCTAAATTTTGTTTCAGCGCTGTCTCTTCCTGCATGCTCAGCGTGACAATGATCGGCGGCGTAATCATCTGCGAGGTCAGCTCTTTCTTTTTCAATTTCTCCATAAAACGCTCGTAGAGCACCTTCTCGTGCGCCGCGTGCTGATCGATGATATACAGCTTTTCCTCATACTCAATCAGCCAGTAGGTCTCAAAGAGCTGTCCGATCAGGCGGTGCCTCTTCATGCCCTCCGCGGAGAGCAGACGGTCGTCAAAAAGCTGCATCTGGACGGGTTTTTCCTGCATTTCGTTATGTACAATATTCCCCGTCACAGGACGGATCGTCCCCGTGCGCTGGCGCTGCGGATATTTCGCCTCATATGGACTGTCCGCCTCCGCGATCAACTGGCTTCGCACCTTCTCAAACGGTTCCGGATAACGGAAATGCTTCCCGGTTTGTCCGGTCTGAGTGTATGCATCTGCCTGTCCCGTGCCATTTTGCACTGTCTGAGCGTGTGTACCTGCCTGTCCTGTACCGCTTTGCGCTTTCTGAGCGTGTGTGCCTGCCTGTCCCGTGCCGCTTTGCACTGTCTGAACGTGTGTGCCTGTCTGTCCCGTGCCGCTCTGTGTCCGCGGCTGTTGTTTCACCATTTTCGGCTCGTCGATCGTGATCTCCGGGATCAGTTCTTTCCCGAGTAACCCGTCCTTCACCGTCTGCAATACCTGCTCATAGATTCCGCTCTGATCGGCAAAGCGCACCTCCATCTTCGTCGGATGCACGTTGACATCTACCTGCGAGGAATCAATCTGCAGCATCAACACCGTGAACGGAAAACGATGATTCATGATAAACGGCTTGTACGCGTCCTCGATCGCCCGCGCGACGATTGCGCTTTTCACATATCTGCCATTGACAAAATAATTTTCAAAATTGCGATTGCCCCGCGAAATTACAGGCTTCCCGATGAAACCGGCGATATGCAGACCGCTTCCCTCTCCTGCATCAATCCTGACGACATTTGATGTGATATCCCTTCCGTAAATTCCGTATATGATGTCGCGCAGATTGTAATTTCCGGAGGTATGAAGCTTCGTGTCCCCGTTGTTGATGAATTTAAACGAGATCCCGGGATGCGACAGAGCCAGCCGCTCCATCAGATCGCTGACGTAGCCTGCCTCCGTCGCCGCCGTCTTGAGAAACTTCCTTCGGGCCGGCGTATTGTAGAACAGATTACGCACCAAAAACGTCGTACCCTCCGGTGCGCCGATCTCCTCAAACGCCTTCTCCGCGCCTCCCTCGATCACATAGCGCACACCCGTGATCCCTCCGGCAGTCTTCGTAATCATTTCCACCTGACAGACCGCCGCAATGCTTGAAAGTGCCTCACCACGGAACCCGAGTGTCCCTGCCGTTTGCAGATCGTCCACCGTGCGGATCTTACTGGTCGCATGGCGCAGAAACGCCGTGCGCACCTGTTCCTTCGGAATGCCGCTTCCGTTGTCCGTGATTCGCACAAGTGAAACGCCTCCGTCCCTGATCTCGACCGTGACTGCGTTCGCTCCCGCATCGATCGCGTTCTCGACAAGCTCCTTTACGATGGAAGCCGGTCGCTCCACGACCTCGCCCGCCGCTATTTTATCGATCGTCTCCTGACTTAAAAGGGTGATTTCGTTCATAGCTTTCTCCATTTTCTCTTATGATTATAAAGAAACCGCAATCCCGGATATTTGCGGAACCGCGGTTTGTCTACGATTATATTATATCATTTCTGTTTCTCGAATTCAACCTTTACCATCTCCGCAATAATGCTTCTGATTACATGTCTGTCCGCAAGCTGTCATTTCCACACAAATTTTCCGTTTGTCGAATCGTCAATGATTATCATTGCACAATCTGCTTCTATTCTTGCTTCTATTTCTGCTTCTGTTCCCGCTTTTCTTCATCCTGACGATCCTCCGCTGCTCATCGTCGTTTTACATACAAGGCACAGGCTCAGCCTTCCCAGCGGTTTTTCAGCTTATTCTGCAGGCGGTAGATCGTGTTCAGTGCGTCGATCGGCGTCAGATGTGTTACGTCGAGTTCCTGCAGCTCCTTTAGCACGTCCGTGTCACTGACCGTCTCGAACAGAGACATCTGCTCAAGATCCACCTGATCGTATTTTTTCGGCTTTGCCTTCTTCTGACCGGATTCCTCTGCGACCGACGCCTGCACATGCACCGTGATATCCGCGTTCGTCAGTTCCTCCGCCAGTTCGTTCGCGCGCGCGATCACGCTGTCCGGCACTCCGGCGAGCTTCGCTACCTGAATTCCATAGCTCTTATCTGCGCCGCCCTTTACAATCTTACGCAGGAACACAATGTCGTCCCCCTGCTCCTTGACCGCAATGCAATAGTTGTTGACCCCGGTCAGCTTGCCCTCAAGCTCGGTCAGCTCATGATAATGCGTGGCGAACAGCGTCTTCGCCCCGAGCAGCCTTGTGTCGCTGATATGCTCCACGACCGCCCATGCGATGCTCAGTCCGTCGAACGTGCTCGTACCGCGGCCGATCTCATCCAGAATCAACAGGCTGTTTTTCGTCGCGTTGCGCAGGATATTCGCCACCTCGGTCATCTCGACCATGAACGTGCTCTGCCCGCTCGCCAGATCGTCCGAGGCTCCGACTCTGGTAAAAATGCGGTCCACAAGACCGATCTTTGCGCTTGATGCCGGGACAAAGCTCCCGATCTGCGCCATCAGCACGATCAGCGCAGTCTGACGCATGTAAGTGGATTTTCCGGCCATATTCGGTCCGGTGATGATCGAGATCCGGCTTTTTCCATTGTCAAGATAAGTGTCGTTCGCGATGAACATATCGTTCGGGATCATCTGCTCGACGACCGGATGCCGGCCATTCTTGATATCAATAACGCCTTTCTCGTTGAGCGTCGGCTTCACGTAATTGTTCCGCTCCGCAACCAGCGCCAGCGACGCAAACACGTCAATCCCCGCCACAGCCTTCGCCGTCTCCTGAATACGCTCGATCTCCTCCGCCACACGGTTGCGGATCTCTATGTATAGTCCGTATTCCAACGAATACAGCTTGTCCTCCGCCCCGAGAATCATATCCTCAAGCTCCTTGAGCTCCGGCGTGATATAGCGCTCCGCATTCGCGAGCGTCTGTTTCCTCGTATAATAATCCGGCACCTGATCCTTATAGGAGTTCGTCACTTCCAGATAATAACCAAACACCTTGTTGTATTTGATCTTCATCGTCCGGATGCCGGTCTTCTCGCGCTCCTTCGCCTCAAGCTCCGCCAGCCAGCTCTTCCCGTCGCTCTTGGCGTTGCGCAGGCGATCCACCTCTTCGTTGTAGCCCTCCTTGATGATACCGCCGTCACGGATCCCGATCGGCGGCTCCTCGACGATCGACGCCTCGATCAGAGCATGCAGATCCTCCAGCGCGTCCATCCGGTTCTCCAACTGCACAAGCAGCGGCGACTGCAGTCCCTTCATGATATATTTGATGTGCGGAAGCATCGCGAGCGACGTCTTGAACGCGATCATATCACGCGGGTTCGCCGTCTGATAGCTGATGCGGCTGATCAGGCGTTCCAGATCATAAACGGGATTCAGATATTCCCGCAGCTCCTCGCGCGTGATCGCATTGTCCTTCAGCTCCTCCACCGCGTCAAGCCGTTCCCGGATCTCCTTCGTCTCGATCAGCGGCTGTTCCACGAATTTGCGCAGAAGCCGCGCGCCCATCGCCGTCTTTGTCTTGTCGAGCACCCACAGAAGCGAGCCCTTCTTATTCTTCTCGCGCAGCGTCTCGCACAGCTCCAGATTGCGTCTCGTCGAGCTGTCGAGAATCATATATTTTCCGATTGAATACGGCACCAGCCTCGTCAGATTTGCGATCGAAGTCTTCTGCGTCTCCATCAGATATTTCAACAGCGCTCCGGCTGCAATCACACCGCAGCTATAGTCGGAAAGCCCCAGTCCCTCAAGCGCGGACACTCCGAAATGCTCCATGAGCACACGGGAGCACAGGCCGTCGTCGAAATACCATGACTCCAGCGCAAACACGGTAATTCCGAGCCGATCCTTCATATCGTCGATGTCTACGCCGCTGACGTAAAAGGAATGGTTGCAGATGATCTCGGACGGACCAAACTTTGTGATCTCGTCGAGAAGCTTGCGCTCGTCCTCAATCTCTGTCACAAGGTATTCCCCGGTCGAAATGTCCGCCACGGAAACACCATAGCGATCCGCCATATAGACGATGCACACCAGGTAATTGTTGCGCGTCTCGTCGAGCGCCTGCGCGTTCAGATTTGTGCCCGGCGTTACGATGCGGATGACCTCGCGCTTCACAATACCCTTGGCTTCCTTCGGATCCTCCACCTGCTCGCAGATCGCGACCTTGTACCCCTTCGCGACCAGCTTGTTCAGATAGCTCTCGACCGCGTGGTACGGGACGCCGCACATCGGCGCGCGCTCCTCCTGCCCGCAGTCCTTTCCCGTCAGCGTGATCTCCAGCTCCTTCGAACCGATCAGCGCGTCGTCAAAAAACAGCTCATAGAAATCGCCGAGACGATAAAAAAGGATGCAGTCCTTGTACTGCTCCTTTGTCTCTATGTATTGCTGCATCATTGGTGTCAGTTGTGCCATTTCAGATACTCCTCAAATTGCTCAAAGGATTCCATGCCCCGCTAATTTTAGTCTCTCATTTCACCCAGATAATAGAATCCCTTGCATTCCTTCAGATACACATCCACAATCGTCCCAATCAGCTTGCTGTCGCCCGGAAAATGCACAAGCAGATTGTTGCTCAGGCGTCCTGTGACGAGGCTCTTATCCTGCTCGTTGACCGATTCGACGAGCACCGGAAGCGTCTGTCCTTCCACGCGCTTCGACATCTCCTGCGAAATTTCCTGCACGAGAGCAAGCAGGCGGTTGAATCGATCCTTCACAACGTCCTCCGGCACCTGATCCTCCATGACCGCGGCAGGCGTTCCCGTCCGCTTCGAGTAGATAAAGGTAAATGCGCTGTCGTAGCGCGCTTTGCGCACGACGTCCAGCGTCTCCTGAAAATCCTCCTCCGTCTCGCCCGGAAAACCGACGATGATGTCCGTCGTGATCGACAGATCCGGCATCTGCGCACGCAGCCTGTCCACAAGCGCAAGATACTGCTCCTTCGTGTATCTGCGGTTCATCTTTTTCAGAATCTCCGTGCTCCCGGACTGCAAAGGCAGATGCAGATGACGACAGATCTTTTTCGAGTCCTTCATGACCGCGATCAGCTCATCCGAAAGATCCTTCGGATGCGAAGTCATGAAGCGGATGCGCTCCAGACCTTCAATCTGTTCTACACGCCGCAGCAGTTGCGCGAACGTGATCGGCTCGTCCAGATTTTTCCCGTAGGAATTGACGTTCTGACCGAGCAGCATGACCTCCTTCACGCCGTCCGCCACAAGGCGTTCGATCTCGCAGAGGATATCCTCCGGCTTTCGGCTGCGCTCTCGCCCGCGCACATAGGGCACGATGCAGTAGCTGCAGAAATTGTTGCAGCCGAACATGATATTGACGCCGGACTTGAAAGAATACGTGCGCTCCGTCGGCAAATCCTCGACGATCTTGTCTGTATCCTTCCAGACGTCGACGATCATGCGGTCGGAATCCAGCGCCGTCCACAGAAGCTCCGCAAATTTGAAAATGTTGTGCGTTCCGAACACAAGGTTCACGAAGCGGTAACTCTTCTGAATCCGCGCGACCTCCTCCGGCTCCTGCATCATACAACCGCACAGAGCGACCTTCATGCCCGGATTTTTCTTTTTATAATTTGATACCAAACCGAGATGTCCGTACACCTTCTGATTCGCGTTTTCACGCACCGTACAGGTATTGTAGATCACAAAATCCGCGGCCTCGTCCTCTGTGAGCTCATACCCGGCCGTTTCCAGAACTCCGCGCAGCTTCTCTGAATCCCTTGCGTTCATCTGGCAGCCCATATTGAAAACACACGCCCTCGGACGACGGCCGTTCTCCTGCGCAAAATCATCCGTCCACTGACGGCATTTCTCTATGAAATAATACTGGCGCTCAGGCTCTGAGAGAGGCGGCTGCTCATTCAGATTTATCCTGCCAAAACCAATATTCTGATTCATATCATCCCGCCCTTTCCTGTTCCTTTTCCTATTCCCAATTAATCTCCTGATGTGAAATGGTAGGACTTGTATCTTGTTTTGCATAAGCAATCGCTTGTATTTCATCAAGCTGTGGCTCATCCTCAGAGACAAACCGGACTAAGACCCTGAATATCGTCTCAATGTCCTTTTCATCAATTAAATCAATCAGATTTTTCAAGATTTCCTTACTCATTTTTGTTCTCCTATAATCCTTTATACGCTTCTCCTCTTGGTTTTATATCGTTAATAATAATTCTATCATTCTCTAATGTAAATAATACACGCAAATCGCCAATCCTCAAGCGAAATTCTGATTGATATCTCTTTAATTTTTTTACATCTCCAAATGTCAATTTCTCAATTCCATCTTTTATCCGCAGTTTCGTCGTCCTGTCACAAGCGTTTATATATTTTACCGCCTGTTTCTTATACTCGATCTGCAATTATAACTCCTTTCCTTTCTGCAAATTCTTTTCAAGGCCGCACCTGCCCGTTTCCGAAAATAATGTATTTCGTCGTCGTCAGCGCCTCAAGCCCCATCGGCCCCCTTGCGTGCAGCTTCTGCGTGCTGATGCCGATCTCCGCGCCGAAACCGAACTCAAAGCCGTCGGTAAAGCGCGTCGAAGCGTTGACATACACGGCCGCCGCGTCGATCTCGTCAAGGAAACGCATGGCATTCGCATAATCACGCGTGATGATTGCTTCGGAATGCCCGGTATTGTAGCGGTTGATATGCGTGATCGCCTCGTCGAGCGAGGAGACCGTCTTGATGGAGAGAATGTAGTCCAGATATTCTTTCCCCCAGTCCTCCTCCGTCGCGGGAACGCCTCCCTCAAAGCAGGACAGCGCCTGCTCGTCGCCGCGCAGCTCGACATGATGTTCGTCCAGACGCTTCTTTAATGCCGACAACAGTTCTTTTTCTATCTTTTCATGCACCACGATCGACTCACAGGCATTGCAGACGCCGATGCGCTGTGTCTTCGCATTGTTGATGGTCTCGACCGCCATGTCAAGATCCGCCGACTCGTCGACATAAATATGGCAGTTTCCGGTTCCCGTCTCAATCACCGGGATCGTGCTCTTCTCAACCACGGTGCGGATGAGTCCTGCGCCGCCGCGCGGAATCAGCACATCGACATATTCCTTCAGGCACATGAAGCGCGCCGTCGTCTCTCTGTCTGTCACCGGGATCAACTGCAGCGCACGGCGCGAAATGCCGCACGACTCAAGCGCGCGCCCGAGCACCTGCACGATCGCGGTGTTGGAGCGGATCGCGTCGCTTCCGCCCTTTAAGATCACGGCGTTGCCTGTCTTGAAGCACAGACCAAACGCGTCGGCCGTGACGTTCGGACGAGATTCGTAAATGATCCCGATCACGCCGAGCGGCACTCTCCTGCGCCCGATCAGCAGTCCGTTCGGCCGCTGCTTCATCTCGGAGATCTCACCGATCGGATCATCGAGCCGCGCGATCTGACGCAGTCCCTCCGCCATACCCTCAATCCGGCTCTCGTTCAGCATCAGCCGGTCGACAAGGCCCTCCGGCATATGATTCTGCCTCGCGCGCGCGATATCCTCCGCATTCGCCCTCAGGAGATCCTCACGATATGCAACGAGATCTTCCGCCGCCTTCAGAAGCGCCTCATTCTTCTGCGCCGTTGTAAGCTTCCTCAGCACCGGCTCCATCGCCCGCGCGCTCTGTCCGATCGCAGTGAGCAGCACGTCCGGATCCGCGAACATCCTCTGTTCCGTAACAAGATACTGCGGCAGGATATCATATTCATCCGCAGGCACCTCGTCCATGATCTGAAATTCAAACGCTGCGGCGACCGTCGTATGAGCAGTATGCGCCGACAGATAACGGTCGTAAAATCCCTTTCCGTAACCGCAGCGATGCCGCCGCGCGTCGAATCCCACGCCCGGCACGATCAGAAGCGCGTCCTCGTCGTGCGCTTCCTCACAAGATGAAACCGGCTCCGGAATCCTGAAATATCCCGGAGCGACGTCCTGATATGATCTGATATAATAAAAGGTCATCTCGTTCCCCTGCACACGGGGAGCTGCGACCTTCTTTCCCATCTTCCATGCTTTTTCTGTCAACTGCTTTGTCGAAACCTCGCCCTTGCAATCCATATACACATAGACGGTCCCGGCTCTCTCGAACGCGTCCGTTTCCATGATCCGCTCACAGATACGCTTGCTCTTCTCTCGGATCTCCTCCGCTGTAAGCTCTTTCCTGCGCTCGATGACATGCGCCCTAATTTCCTTTTTTTCCATATTTTTCACCCAGATTCTCTATTTTCCCGTCTTTGTTGATGACGTCGATATTGTCAAGCTGCCCGCGCAGATTCCTGCGTACCGCCTCGATGTATTCCCTGCGAAGCTCCGCCTGTTCCTGCCGCTCCGCTTCCGTCAGCCCTTCCGCCTTTGATTTCCGCGCCAACTCGTTGATGCGCTGCAGTTTCATGTCGTCCATCCATGCACCTCCTCACAGCTCGTCTTCCAATATATCGATCAGATGAAACTCCGTCTGCGGATTTGCCTGAAAGAGCGTCCCGATCCTGTCCCCGCGCACGATCTTGTGAAGCACATGGAAATCCGCGCCGCTCGCGATCACCATATCCGCGCCCGCCGCCGTCGCAACCTTCGCGGCGGAAAGCTTCGTAGCCATACCGCCCGTTCCGACATCGCTGCCGCTGCCCTTGCCCATGTGCATCAGCTCATCGTCCAGCTCCGCCACCGTGTCGATAAACTGCGCGTCCGGATGCTTGTGCGGATCGTCCGTATAAAGTCCCTCGATATCCGAAAGCAGGATCAGCATATCCCCGCCGACCAGCGCGGTCACGATCGCGGAAAGCATATCGTTGTCACCGAACTGAATCTCGTAGGTCGCCACCGTATCGTTCTCATTCACGATCGGGATCGCGCCCAGCCGAAGCAGCTCTTCGAACGTATTGGTAGCATTTTTCCTGCTCAGGTTGTCCACCATCGTATTTTTCGTCATCAGGACCTGCGCCGCCTGATGCCCGTACTCGCCAAACAGCTTCTGATAGATCATCATCAACTGCGCCTGACCGATCGCGGCGCACGCCTGCTTTTCGGCGACATTTTTAGGTCTGTGATGGAATCCGATCACCTGCCGTCCGACCGCGATTGCGCCGGAGGATACCAGAATCACATCCTTCCCGGTATTTTTCAGATCACAAAGCTCGCGCACCAGAATCTCAAGCTTTGTCAGATTCAGGGCTCCCGTCTCACTGTGCGTGATGCAGGAGCTCCCGATCTTCACAATAATGCGTTTTTTGTCGTTCAGTCCCTCTCTGTTGCCCATGAAAAACTCCTCGTCTGTTCAGTTCCTTCACAGATGCAATTCGCAAATCCATGCAAAATCACTTCGTCGATGAATTTGCTCACATCTGCATCATATTTCTATGGCCTCATCAGCGAGTGATTCAGCCTGTGCGAAGCTTCTATCTCGCCAGTCCGATCTTGCGCAGCGCGCGGATAATCAGATGCCCCTTGGGGAAGGTCGCCAGTTCATCGATTGTGATTCCCCGGAACGAGACGAGTCCGACGCAGTAGATCAGAATCCCCGCCAGCACGGAGAGCACGGTAGATACGGTATTGCCCGCAAATGTATTGAATACGGTATAGACCACATACACGGCGGCGGCCATGATGATCGACGCCAGCGCCGGGACGACAAAGGTCTTGTACCATTCCTGCCGATAGCTCATGTAACGCGCGATCGCAATTCCGTTCAGCACGCAGATGACAGCCGCAAAGAAAATGTTCGCATAGACCACCGCATAGATATTGAGATTGGCGGTCGTCAGAAGCAGATACAGCAGAGCCAGATGCAGCACCAGCGCGATCGTGCAGTTGACCAGCGGAGTCTTCAGCCGCCCGAGTCCCTGCAGAATGCCGGTCGTGAGCGTGGACAGCGCGTAAAAGATGATCATCAGCGCACCGGCCTGCATGATCCCTACAGAAAGCGGCACGCCGGTCTCCTGCGTAAACAGCATCGTAATGATCGGCTTCGCGAGCGCGGCCATCCCGGCCGCACACGGGATCGTCAGCAGCATCGTAAAGCGTATGGAAACCTTGATCTTCTGCCTTGCCTCCACACGATTCCGATTCGCCATCGCGGCGGTCAGGCTCGGCACGATCGACGGCGCAAGACAGGAAGCAAGCGCAAGCGGCACGTTCATCAGCACACGGAACTGCCCGGAATAGACGCCCCAGATCGTTCCGTACTGCGCGTCCGTGTAGCCCTGCCCCTTTAGAACCTTAAAGAAAATCCCCTGATCTACGACATTGCTGATATTATAAACGACTGTACTCAAAATGACCGGAAGGATCGTCAGAATCAAAAGACGGTAGATTGTCACGGTCGATTCCTGCACACCGCTGTGGTCCTTGCGCATATTGCGCGCAAGGGTATTCTTCTGCATGGTGTACATTGCCATCATAAAGATGAGCGCGATCGTGATACTCGCAACCGTACCGAAGGTTCCTCCGGCCGCGCCCCACGCAGGCCCAAGAGAAGCGTTCCCCTCGCTCACGGCCAGCGACTCGCCGTAGCTGAACATGATGCCCGCGCAGACAAGCGTGATCACGGCATTTGCAATCTGCTCGATCACTTGGGAAACCGCGGTCGGCACCATCGTGGAATAGCCCTGAAAATACCCACGGAACGTCCCGATAATCGCTGAGATAAAGATCGCCGGCGCAAGTACGCGGAGACTGTATTTCGCGAGCTCATAGGACATCAGATATTTCGTGATCGCCCCTGCGAAAATATAGGTCAGAAGCGCAAGCGAACCCCCTGAGAGCAGTGCAAAACGCACCGCACACAAGAATACCTTGTGTGCGTTGCGATATTCGCCTCTGTGGACGCGCTCCGATACCAGCTTGGAGATCGCGAGCGGCAGATTAAAGCACGAGATCATCAGAATGATCGCATAGATCTCATTTGACGTCGAATAGTAGCTGATCCCTTCGTTTCCCAGCGTATTCAAAAGGGGGATTCGGTAGATCAGTCCTATGATCTTCGCAATGATCGAAGCCGCCGCGAGGATCGATCCCTGAACTAAAAAATTGTTTCGACTCTTCGTTTTCTCTTTCACGTTAAACCTCTTCAATGGCAGCATTCGCGCGGACATTTCGTCTCAGACCGCGGCAGCCTCTTATTCGGCGCTGACCTGAACTCTGTCGCTTTCCGTATCCAGCACGATGCAGACCCAAGTTTTGCCTTGGTTCAGCGTGATTTCATTGCCGCTCTCATCATAATATTTTGTCGGGGTAAAGTTGCCCGGTGCAAACTGGTCGTCCCAGCTTCCGCCGTCCTTACTCCATGTGACGTCGATCGCCTTGCCCTTCGTGATGTACTTTCCCTTTCCGCTCGTCACGACGTCAATATCCAGATAGGTATCGGAATCGACCTGATTCCTCCATGAGCAATACTGGAAAATGATATTGTCGTAGGAAAGCTGCGTGCCCGTCGTCAGATCGATCTGCGGGTCGCCAAACTGGAAGCGGTAATATTTTTCCGTCGACGGATCATACGTAAAATAAGCGTTATTATAGTCATAACCCGGAGATACATAGGTCGCGTCCTGCCCGTTCTCCAGCAGCACCGGCGCACCGTCGGCCGCGAACTGATAATGTCCGCCCTGCTCCAGATACCAGTCGGAGTATTCGCGCGGATAATTCAGGAAATCAATTCCCGCCTGAATCATATCGTAGTTCGTGAATACGTTGTGCGGAGCCGGGAAATCATCGCCGCGATAGTAGACATACTCTTCCTCACCGCGTCCGGCGTCGTTCTCTCCGCTCAGACCGCTGATGTTGTATGTATCCTCGCTCCTCAAAAGCGGCAGCGCGTACCATGCCTGTCCGTAATGCAGATAGAAGGAATCAAACTCCCTCGCAAAGATGACATAATACTCACGGCTGCTGCGCACGGATCCAATGCGTTCCACATCCTGATAGTCCTCGAAGATCCCCATCAGTCGGGTGATTCCTCCCTCCACCGGAGCCTCGTAAACAATGGAAGCATTGCCGATGCCGGACTGCGGAAGCGCGTCATAGATATTGTTCAGCATGACAGAGATCGCCCTCTGCCGCCCGACGCTCTCCGGTACAAGCTTGCCTGTCAGGAAGCTGCGCACCATGCCGTTCCCCTCTTCCGCCGACACCGTGATCCCCTGTACGAAGCACCCTGTCAGCATCGCGGCCGCGCTTACCGCCGCAATCAGTCGTTTCAGATGTTTGTGTTTCATGTTGATTCCTCCCTTGTAATATTTAGCTGATTCAGTATTTCCTCTTGTAAATGCTCCATCCTCGCAGCATCATCCTCTGTCATATGGTCGTATCCGACCAGATGCAGAATGCTGTGCGTGATGAGAAACGCATATTCCCTCCGGACGGAATGACCGTACTCCTCCGCCTGCGCAAGCACATGATCCATCGACAGCACAATATCGCCCAGCAGCAGTTCCCCGGAATCCGGATCAAAACAGCCGACGTCCTCATTTTCAAGTATGGAAAAATCACCGGGCGTTCCGTATTCCGTCATCGGAAACGACAGGACATCCGTCGCGCAATCTATTCCCCGCTGTTCCCGATTGATCCTATGGATCTCCTCGTCTCCCGTGAGCAGCAGACCGACCCGCGCCTCATACGGACATTCTATATAGTCAAGACCGCCGCAGATCACGCGTTCCGCAAGCTTCTCAGGCTCCAGACCGGGAATCTCGCCGTATTCATTCTCAAAATCGATCGTCATAGTGCTCTCCGTCCACTCGTCAGGCACGCCGTCTCACCGTCTCCTGCCCTCGCGGCGCCTGTCTCTTGGCTTGTCCTTCTGCCTTTCTTTTTGTCTGTCCTTCTGCTCATACTCCTCATACGCGTTTACAATCCTCTGCACGAGCGGGTGCCGCACAACATCCTTGCTCGTCATCGCGCAGAAGCTGATGCCCTCCACCCTGCCGAGCACCTTCATCGCGATGTCCAGCCCGGACGGACTTCCGGACGGAAGATCCTTCTGCGTAAGGTCCCCGGTCACTACCACCTTGGAACCGAAGCCGATCCTTGTCAGGAACATTTTCATCTGCGCAGGAGAAGTATTCTGCGCCTCATCCAATATGATAAACGCGTTGTCCAGCGTGCGTCCCCGCATATAGGCGAGCGGCGCCACCTCGATCAGCCCTCTCTCCATGTTCTTGAGAAAACTGTCCGAGCCCATGATCTGGTAGAGAGCGTCGTACAGCGGCCGCAGATACGGATCCACCTTGCTCTGAAGGTCGCCCGGAAGAAAACCAAGCTTCTCGCCCGCCTCGATCGCCGGCCGTGTAAGAATGATCCGTCCCACCTCGTCGTTCTTAAACGCGGTGATCGCCATCGCCATCGCCAGATATGTCTTTCCCGTGCCTGCAGGGCCCGTACCAAACACGACCATGTCCCGACGGATTGCGTCGACGTACTCCTTCTGTCCGAGCGTCTTCGGCTTGATCGGCTTGCCGTTCACCGTATGGCAAATGCAGTCGCCGTCCATCTCCACCATGGAATCCTGCTTTTCCTCCATCGACAGGGCGATCGCATAATCCACGTTCTGCTCCGTGATGATGTTCCCTCTGGAGGAAAGCACGCACAGGTTGTCAAAAATCTTCTTTGCCCGTTCCGCGTTGTCCGGACTTCCGAGGATCCTCGTCGCTCCGTCGCGGTTCAGCACCGTTACCGTAAGCGCGCGCTCAATCTTCTTCACGTACCGGTCAAACTGGCCGAAGATATTCTGCTCCTGTCCCGCCGGAATATTCAGCGGTACCTCAACCATACTCATCGTCTGGCAATTCCTCCTCATGGTCCTCCAGCGCCGTGCGCTTCACCGCCGGCTCGTCGACAAGCAAAACCCCCGTCGCGATGGCAGACTTCTCATTCCATTCTATTTTAACATCATTTTCAAATAATTGAACCCCCTTTTCCTGTAAATTTTTATAAAAATCCTGAAAATCAGCCCTAAGAAGCCCCAAAACCTCCTCTTTGGTGCGTATGGTCTCCACAGATTCATAGGCTTTTGCCGTTAATTTCCTGAGGTATAAAGGCAGATAAAAATTTTCCGCAAGCCGGCACTGTGTAAGCTCCGACAGCAGATCGTACTGCCCGAGCGAATCAAAATTCTCCGGAAGAGCGAAGGGAACATCCCCGATCTGTACCATCCATGCCGTTCTCTCACGCCCGGTATAATGCCTCTGCCGCACGATAAAAGGAACCTCATCGTAATATTTCTGCGTCCTCCGGATCACAACATCCGCGTCCGCCGCCACATACTGCCGGGAGACTGTCTCCCCGCTGTCGTCCACAATCGGCAGGATGCCCGAGACGAGCAGATCGCCTTTCTTCACCCTGTCGCCTGCATGTACAGCCGGCATTCCCGCTCTCGCGTAAACTGAGACAACCGTACCTGCGCGAGCGGCCACAAGACTGGACGGCGGCTGTTCTTCTTCCGCATCTTCTTCCTCCCCTGTGATCCCCTCCTTCACATGGATGAGCAGCCGTGTCCCTTTGAGCTCCGCCGCCACCCATGCAAATTCCGTAAAATAGTTTCGTATCCCGGCGGCGAGCTTTTTGCAGTCCACACCGGATTTCCACATACCATGCCGAATTCCGGCCTGTGTGAGATATTCAAAGATCACATCGTCTGTCTGCGACAGATTCCCGTCGATGCGAATGTTCCAGATATGCGCCGAAAGCCAGAGCATCAGCGCGAACGCCGCCGCGATCCCGACGAGATAAACCCTGCGTTTCCGATACCGGTGCACAAAAAAAGGAAGCCCGTGCCGCTCCGTGATCACGACGGACGTATGGCTCTTCCTCACGATCGTTTTCAGCTTCCTGAAATCCTTCTGGTTCACATATGCCTCGTATGCCTCACCCGCAGGCCGTAGCTCCCACAGCCGGATCCCGTGATAAGCGCAGAGATTCAGAAAACGGTCGTAGGAATTCCCCGTGATCCGGATGCGCACATACCCTTTCAGCAGATTTGAAAACTGTCCCTTCATTCCGTCCTCCGCAGCGCCATAAGTATAAGCTTGCAGCGCGTATGTCTTCGCTTTGTCCTTGTCTCTTAAAATCTATGTTCCGAAGGACGCAAATATGCCGCGAAGGACAGACGCAATGCTTCCGTCTGCTCCGCGGCATAGCTTTCGAGCGGCAAGAGATTATCGTTTACTCACACAAAAAAGCGGATCTCGCCTTTTGTTTGCTTATTCTTAAATATCAAATCAACTTGAAAATAGTGGTTATGATCAACTACCTGACCGTTCTTTATTTTTACCGATTTCACTTTGTTCGGACCCGAACCTTGCATCCAGTGCGCGACAATGCCTGTGAGCTTCCATCCGTCCGCCGCTTTAACACTAAGTTTCTGTTTACCCTTAAGAACAAAAAAAGTATAAGCCGTTTTCTTAAATTTTGAAGCATAGTCTTTGGATCCGAATTTTAACTGTTTACAGGGATTCTCGTATTCACGTACCTCTATATTGCAGGTCAGCTTTTTGGTCTTCTTCATGCCCTTTCCGTATTTGACCTCGAATGTAACGTCGGTACTTCCCGGATTTTTCGGCTCAATTTCAATATCATAACCTGAAGTTCTAAGCTCTGCAATATCCGGGTTGCTGTATTGCGCTTTCACGCTGCCATACTTGTTGCTTACGACTTCGGTAGCTTTCGAGAGACCCTTGATCGGAAGCTGAGCATAGGAACTGTTCCCCATATAGCATACAATCTTTTTGCTCGTCAGCTTGGGTGCGGCGGCATTGACCGTCATCGCGGCGCCAAATACACTGATCAATGCAAAGGCCGCAAGCAAAAGCCTCACGATTCTTTTCTTTGAGTTCTTCATAATGTTTTCCTCCATATTAATTAAAATTTTATAGATATTATAACATCTATACTGTCCTTTGTAAATATAGAAATGTGAATGAATCCTACAAGTATTCCAATTTACAGATATGGCCGGAAATCTCAATCTCCTCTTTTGTGTAACTGACGATCCGCAGATTTTTTCCGCTGACGCAAATCTTTTTCCCATTTGTGACCAGTCGGATCTCCTGCGCTGTATACGATGAAATACCCCTGAAATTCTCGATCACGACATGCTCCTGCCCTTCCATGGTAACCAGCACATTTCCCTTCAGAACATCCTCCGGAATCTGTGCTGCCTCCACAAAGGCTTTCATCGATTGCTTCAGATGCGGTTTCTTCATACAGCTCACGCCTTCGCGGTAAATTGTCTCCTACAATCTATGTCCCTGGAAACACAAATATGCCGCAGGGATCGAAGTACACGTCATGTGCCTTCTCTTCTGCGGCATAGCCCCTTGATCATCCGTTTTTTATAATACTTATTCTATTTGTGATACGGCTCCCCGCGCATGATACGAAATCCCCGGTAGATCTGCTCCAATAGGATCAGTCTCATAAGCTGGTGAGGAAAGGTCATTCTGGAAAAGCTCAGCCTATAATCCGCGCGGCGCAGCACTCCCTCCGAGAGCCCGAGCGATCCGCCGATCACAAACACAACGCTGCTCTCTCCCTGTATTCCGAGTTTTTCCAGCTTATCGGAGAGCTCCACAGAATCAAGCATCGTTCCGTCGATCGCGAGCGCGATCACATAGTCCGTCTCGCGGATACCGCGCAGCAGGCGTTCTCCTTCCGTCCGTCTGATCTGTTCCTCCTCTGCGGCGGAAGCCCCGTCCGGTGTGCGTTCATCAACCACCTCGACGATCTCCAGACGACAGTATTTCCCCAGACGCTTACCATATTCCGCAATCCCGTCACGCAGATATTTCTCTTTCACTTTTCCGACTGCAAGCAATGTAATTTTCATTCCGCACATTCACCGAAGATCCGTGTATCGATCTAATACATGTCAATCACAAGCGTAGAAGAAACATCCGCCTTGCCGTTGTAAAAGTCCGCATAGATCTGTCTGAAATTTTTTAAATTGACCGTTTGATTGTTGTCGATCACCGTCTCCTTCCCATCCTTTGTATAAAGACGGATATTCTGAAGCTTCCAGCCTTTCTTCGCCTTCACGCTGATTCTCTGGGACTTTTGGGGATTACTCACGGTAGTAAACATCCCTTTTTTGAATTTGGATGCATAATCCTTGGAACCGACCTTAAATGAAGCGCAGGCATTTACATATTTCTTTACCGTCGCCTTAAAGTTCAGCTTTTTCGTGCTTTTTCCGTATTTCACACGGAAGCTGATGGTCGTTTTTCCGGGGCTTTTCGGCTCCACAACAAGACGTACGTACTTGCTATAGCGTGGGTTCTTTTCTATCTCAGCGGACGCTACGCTGCTCTTGCTGCTCTTCAGCCCCGTGATCTGGCTCTTCTGCGTCACTCCGATAATATCAATGGCGAACAAGGTCGGCGGATCGATCGCAAAATAGGTCGCCTTCTTGATCGGAAGCTCAGGGGCTGCCGCCTGCGGCTCGAGCACACCGAACAACCCTGTCAGCATAAATACAGTCAATACCAGCGCAAATATCCTCCTTTTTCTTCCTTTCACAATCTTCTCCTCCTCAGTTACAAATCTTTGCTCATAAATAATTATGCATGCATGTTATCATAAACCGGCCTGTAAGTAAAGCAAAAAAATGGGTTGCCGCAAGGAATTCGCTGGTTTACCCGTCCGCGCATATCCTACGGCAACTCCATTTCTTGTTTGTATATTTATACCTAATTCTTCGCGCTCAGGAACTCATGAATACCCTTCGCAGCCGCCTTGCCCGCGCCCATCGCGAGGATAACCGTAGCCGCTCCCGTCACGGCGTCGCCGCCCGCGTACACGCCGTCCTTGGAGGTCTTGCCCGTCTCCTCGTCGGCAATGATGCATTTCTTGCGGTTCACGTCGAGGCCGATCGTCGTAGAGGAGATCAGCGGATTCGGCGAGGTGCCGAGCGACATGATCACCGTATCCACCTCGATCTCGAACTCAGAGCCCGGAATCTCTACCGGACGTCTTCTGCCGGATGCATCCGGCTCGCCAAGCTCCATACGGATGCAGCGGATACCGCATACGTTGTCGTTCTCGTCGGTCAGGATCTCGGTCGGGTTCGTCAGGAGGTCAAAGATGATGCCCTCCTCCTTCGCGTGATGTACTTCCTCCGCACGCGCCGGAAGCTCTGCCTCGCTGCGGCGGTAGATGATATGTACCTCCGCGCCAAGGCGAAGCGCTGTTCTCGCCGCGTCCATCGCGACGTTACCGCCGCCGACGACCGCCACCTTCTTGCCGTGCACAATCGGCGTATCATAGTCGTCGCGGAACGCTTTCATCAGGTTGTTTCTCGTCAGATACTCGTTCGCAGAGAACACGCCCTTCGCGGTCTCGCCCGGAATGCCCATGAACATCGGAAGTCCTGCGCCGGAGCCGATAAACACGGCCTCGAAGCCTTCCTCGTCCATCAGCTCGTCGATCGTCACGGACTTGCCGATGATGACGTTCGTCTCGATCTTCACGCCGAGAGACTTGACGTTCTCGACTTCCTTCGCCACGACGTCGAGTTTTGGAAGACGGAACTCCGGAATACCGTATACAAGCACTCCGCCCGGCTCATGCAGAGCCTCAAAGATCGTCACATCGTAGCCGAGCTTTGCCAGATCGCCCGCGCAGGTCAGTCCGGACGGACCGGAGCCGATCACTGCCACTTTCTTTCCGTTCTTCGCCTGCGGCGCGGGCGGCTTGATGCCGTTCTCACGCGCCCAATCGGCCACGAAACGCTCCAGCTTGCCGATGGACACCGGCTCGCCCTTGATACCGCGGATGCACTTGCCCTCGCACTGGCTCTCCTGCGGACATACACGACCGCAGATCGCCGGAAGCGCGCTGGACTCGGAAATCACCTTGTATGCCTCCTCGACCTTGCCTTCCTTCAGCTCGCCGATGAAATCCGGGATGTTGATGTTGACCGGGCAGCCCTGCACGCACTTCGCGTTCTTGCAGTGCAGGCAGCGCTGTGCCTCCTCGACCGCCTCTTCCTTATTGTAACCGAGACATACCTCGTCAAAATTTGTCGCTCTCACCTTCGGCTCCTGCTCTCTGACCGGAACCTTCTTCAATACGTCTGCCATTATTTGTCACCTCCGCAATTCCCGCATCCGCCGTGATGCGTCTTGCCCTCACGGAACTCCAGCAGCTTTCTGCCTTCCTCCGTCTTGTACATCGCCTGACGCTTCATTGCCGCGTCAAAGTCGATCAGATGTCCGTCGAACTCCGGACCGTCGACGCAGGCGAACTTCACCTCGTCGCCGACCATCACACGGCAAGCGCCGCACATACCGGTGCCGTCCACCATGATCGGATTCATGCTGACGATCGTCTTGAGATTGTATTTCTTCGTGGTCAGACAGCAGAATTTCATCATGATCATCGGACCGATCGCGACACAGTGGTCGTAGCTCTTGCCCTCTTTCTCGTGAAGATCCTCGATCACTTTCGTCACCATACCGCTTCTGCCGTAAGAGCCGTCGTCCGTCGTTATGTAAAGGTTGCCACAGACGGATTTGAACTTATCCTCCATGATCACGAGATCCTTCGTCTTCGCACCGATGATCACGTCCACGTCAATGCCGTGCTCGTGCAGCCATTTCGCCTGCGGATACACCGGAGCCGTGCCGACGCCGCCCGCAACGAACAGGATCCGTTTCTTCTTCGTCTCCTCAAGCTCGCTCTCCAGACACAGCTCGGACGGCTGTCCCAGCGGTCCCACAAAATCGCGGAAAGAATCGCCCGTCTTCAATTGCGCAAATTTCTCTGTGGAAGCTCCGATCGGCTGAAACACGATCGTGATCGTCCCCGCCTCTCTGTCGTAATCGCAGATCGTGAGCGGAATGCGCTCGCCGACCTCATCCGCCTTGGCAATGATAAATTGCCCCGGCAGGCAGCGCTTTGCAACACGGGGCGCATCCACGACCATCTCGTAGATGTTGGCTGCAAGCTGCCCTGCTTTCAAAATCTTGTACATACCCTACCTCCATATTCGTACTTTACAGGGAAGCCCCTGCCCTTACTTCCGCCCGTTCTATCGACGATCACTCCTCAGGTACGACGCGGGCGGTTCATATCTAATACAGTATATTACAACCATTTGAAAAATTCAACGGCAAATTTAGTCTTCTGCCTCTCATCAACTAACAGTCGCCCTGTTTTATCTCAGATCATCTTCATCAATATCGCCTGATCTTCCTCAGTTATCTTTAAAACATTCATAGCTTCATCAATGCTCACATGGAAGGACTCCATAACATTCCTGACAGCATTTTTCATAGTTTCCAGTCTTGCTTCCCGTCTCGCTTTCTCCCTCATTTCCTGTTCCGCTTTACACATATCTATCGCCTCCTCTTTCTCATCAATTTCGATCTCCGCATTCACACACGCTTTTATCACTCTCGCAGCTTCCACGTCAAGCTCTTTCAATCCACTCTCCCTCGAAAGAAATGCATCCAATTCGTCGCCACTGTTGGAGTACTTTATAAAGCTTAGGACTAATCTCAGACTGGATTGAAGCTTATCAAAATCAGCTTCCCCCATCACCGCCGGTTCTATCAGATTGAGTTTATAGTCAGCCACACATTTCAATATATCCGGATCCTGTGTAGACATCATCTCATGCAGCGTCCTCGGTCCGTCCCACTCCTCCGGGTTAAACAGAATGACCAATGTGATCACCGGCGTCAGCTTATCCTCCCTGTAGAATCCGGACAGGAACTCTCCGGCATCATGGTCTTTCCAGTCTTTCGCCTCGCGATGCCGGGCTTCCGTCCGCTGTACCTGCTTTGAATATTGCAGAAAATCATACAATCCGGCTTTTACAGGTTCCGCAAACTTCGTCCTTGATTCGTTTTCCACTCCCAGTACGAGATAAGTGGCATTCTCGTCTGCCATCAAGGTAGCCATTTTCAGCAGATCCCGAAACTTCTGCACCGCCGCCTCGTTCCCGTTTCCAAAAGGAATCGCGATCTCTGCAGTGTCAAGCTCCCGCAGATTTTCTGGTCGGATCACCTGCTCTCCACCGTAAATAAAATAGTTACATGCGTCGGCAAAAACCAAATTGTCCCTCATGTAATCTTTTGTAATCGTATCAATTTTTCCCAATAGTTATCATTACCTCCTTTTCCGCAGGAGGTATGCCGTTCGCGTTATCAATCCCGGATCCTCTCTGCTTTTCTTCCGTTTTTTTCAAAGCATTGAGATTTCCCGACTGACGCCAACTGGCAAGATAAGCCTTCAGATACGGCAGGATACCGCTTAGAACGTACAATGAAATTCAAGCTTTTTTTCAATATATCATATACGTTCTTTCATGACAAGATTGCAAATATAAAATATATCTAAACTTCGAATGAAATTCTAAATTCCACATTCATGCTGAATTTAGTCTTACACTCCCTTCCCCATATCCTGTATGAT
>CANQVH010000042.1 GCA_947627245.1 uncultured Lachnospiraceae bacterium
CGGCAAAGCACACGGATATCCACGGCGTGCTTTTTGCCGTCCGCAAAGCCGTGCTCCACGATATTGCCTGCCATTTCCTCTATAGCCAAGGCCGAGAATATAGACGTGCGCTGATTCAGCCCGTGTTCCTTACAAAATCCCTCCACGAACTGCGAGATACCGATCACATCCTCCATGCTGTACAGGGTCGTGTCCAGACGGTCCGTTCCCGGCACGTCAAAGCTGTGTCCGAACTGAATCAGTTCCTGCAAGGTAAACTTCGGCCTTTTCAGCTTGATCGCCGTCAGGATCAGGATTACCGCCAAGGTGGACGCCTCCGCCAGAATCAGCGCAAACCATGCGCCGTCCGCTCCCATGCCCGGAGCCAGAAGAATGCCCCATGCCACTGGGAATACGAAATAATCCAGCACATTCAGCACCGACACCAGTTTTCCGTAACCCAGCGCCTGATAAAAACGCACGGTAATCATGACCATTACATTCAGCGTCAGACCGATCGCCAGACAACGGCATGCCCTGACGGCCAGCGCCAGCACCTCGCTGTCGCCGCCGCAAAACGGGCGCACCAGCGTTTTCGCAAACACAAAGAACAAAGCGAAGACCACAACAAAGATCAGCAGACTGTATTTATAAACAACCTTCGCAAATCGGTTCAGAGACGCGCCGTCCTCCTCCCCGGCGATCACGCTGCCCACCGTGAGGGTCAGACTGCCGACGCCGCCGCAGAACGATCCGAAAAAGGACGCCAGCGTCCCCTCCGCCGCATAGGCGGCTACCGCCAGAACACCCGCACAGCGCAGCAGGATACGGTTGAAAAATACCGGCCGCAGGAAATGGCACAGCTCCATGGAAGCCACCGGCAGACCGACGCGGATGATCTCCGGCAAATCCTTCCAGCAGATCAGTTTCCGGTCCAGATGGATCGGGACGGTCTTTTTTCTGAAATAAGACAGGTTATAAAGATCTGCGCAGTAATAGCTCACACCGGACGCAAGGCCCAGACCAAACATCCCCATGCCGAATACCTTCGCAAACAGCACGTCGCACACCACATTCATTACCACCATGATGCCCATAGAAACAAAGGTCATTTTCTTCTGATTATCAAACAGCAGAAATGAATTGAGCGGTCCGGACAGGGCAATCCCCGCCGCGCTGATCGCAAGCCCCAGTATGTAAGCCTCGGCCATGGGCGCAAGCTCCTCCGTCGCGCCGAGAAGCCGGGCGACCGGCCCGTGGAACAGGCCAAGCAAAACCCCGAGCGTCACGCCTCCCGCCGTCAGAAGTGTCAGGCACATCGTGAAAGCTCCATTCAGCCGATCCATATCGCCCCTGCCCAGACACCGTCCGGAGAAAACGGTCGCTCCGTTTGAAATCACATTGATAAACACCCAGAAAAAGCTCATCAGCGGACTCACAATTCCCAGCGCCGCCATAGCGCGGGCGCCCAGCAGCCGGCTGACGATAAAGCTGTCCACAAGCGTAGCCTGACAGGCAAGAAGAACATTCAATATCGTCATGGGAATGAGCATAAGATACATTTTCCGCAGAATTCCCTCATTATAATCGTTCAATTTCTTTTCTTTCATATCCGCCTTGCCCCCTGTTTTAAAATTTGTTGCCGGATTTCCCGATTTTAATTGAAGTACACCAGATCCTCCTCGGGCGGCCCGGTCAGCTCGAAGTTTTCCGCGTAGAGCACCGGTCCCTCTTCGCCGTACTCCTTGGAGTATTCATAGCGCACCTTCGCCGTCAGATAGATCCACTGTCTGGATTTGAGCTGGTCGGTGAACGCAGCCTTGCAGACGCAGCCCACGAAACGGATATCGTCTGCACAGCAGGTCATCGCGTTGCGGCCCGGCACAAACACGCCGTCCGGAAAATGCCGCGACTTCATCACCTTCGCGCGGAAACGAACCTTCTTGTTTTCGTAGCGATCCTTCGACTCGAACACGTCCAGATACCACAGCCCGTAATCAATGTCCTCAATCTGGATCACCGGCGCGTTCAGATCGTACGGCGGCTGATCCATGCCCGGATCGATCGGGTTCCCCTGATCGTCCTCAAAGTAGACCATTGCCCGCGGATTCAGGCCGCGCACTGTGCGGCGGAACGAATGCAGATCCATGTCCTCTGTGCAGCGATTGAACAGCGCCATCTCCGTATTCAGGAACAGATTGCTCAGAATGCTGCGCATATTCGTCAGATACGTCGGAAACGTGCTGCCGTCTATGATCGTAATGACCTGCGCAATATCCATGCTGAACGGCATTTCCGGCCCGAACAGCCATTTCGGATCCCACATCCCGTTCATCTCGACGAAAATACGCTTCGGCCGGTAATGCTTCTCGCAGGTCTTTAGAAATTCCGCATTGAACTCCGCTTCGTCTTCCACGGAAATCACGGAAATATTCATCTTCGCCAGCGCTTTCTCGTCGTACTCCTCCTCACCCTCTTCGCAGAGGATCAAAAGACCGCGCCTTCCGTCGTCAAAATCGCCCCCGGCAAGCACATCGCGCAGGAACGACGTCTTGCCGCTCTCCAGAAAACCGGTAATCAGATAAATTGGAATTCGCTCCATGTCTACTCACTCTTTTCCTACTATAGATTACTCTGCTCTTTATTTTTGTTCACAAACAACGAGCCGTGTCATAAAGTATCGTATTTGCACGGCTCGCTGCTTTCGCGAACCTTACAGTCCGAACAGCTCCTCAAGCGCATGCTCATCCAACTGCGAACCGATCACACAAAGTCTGCCCGTATAGTCCGCCGCGCCCTCGCGGATCTCGTACTCGCCCGGCACAAAATCAAAGTGGAGCCACTTGCCCTCCGGACTCGGCAGCATTCCCTTCGCGCGAAGCACTACGCCGAACTTCTCCGACTCGTCAATCGTCTTCAGAATCTCCCCAATCTCATCCTTCGTATATTTCTTCGGTGTCTCACGTCCCCATGACGTGAACACCTCATCCGCGTCGTGATGATGGTGGTGATGCCCGTCGTGATCATGATGATGCCCGCAGCCGCACTCCCCGTCATGGTCGTGATGGTGATGCTCGTGATCGTGTTCATCATGCTCCTCATGCTCGTGATGATACCCGCAGCCGCACTCCTCATCGTGCTCATGATGATGATGCTCGTGCTCGTCGTGCTCCTCATGATCGTGGTGATGCCCGCAGCCGCACTCCTCGTCATGGTCGTGATGGTGATGCTCATGATCGTGCTCGTCATGATCGTGATGGTGCCCGCAGCCGCACTCCTCGTCGTGCTCATGATGATGATGGTGCTCATGCTCCTCCTCGAGCAGCATCTGCGCCAGCACGTCGCTCTCCTCCATCGCGCCCAGCATCTGCGCGCCGGTCAGCTCGTCCCACGGCGTCGTGACGATGACCGCCTTCGGATTCTTCTCGCGGATCATCTCCGCCGCCTGAAGCTGCTTCTCCTCGGAAAGCTTCTGCGTGCGGCTCAAAATGATCGTCGCGGCGCTTTCGATCTGGTTGTTATAAAATTCGCCGAAATTCTTCATATACATTTTGATCTTCGATGCATCGGCGACGGTCGTAAGCGCATTCAGCACAAGTCCGGCCTCATCTG
Source organism: uncultured Lachnospiraceae bacterium (assembly GCA_947627245.1). Lineage (GTDB taxonomy): Bacteria > Bacillota > Clostridia > Lachnospirales > Lachnospiraceae > Choladousia. The sequence continues at coordinate 3,592 of CANQVH010000042.1, forward strand.
CCGCGTCCTCGACCGCTCTCCGGACATCAGACAGCTTGCCGACCCCAGACGGCTCGATGATAATGCGATCCGGCGCGAATTTCTCCGTGACCTCCTTGAGCGCCTTGCCGAAATCTCCGACCAGTGAACAGCAGATACAGCCGGAATTCATCTCCGTGATATTGATGCCGGCGTCCTTCAGAAATCCGCCGTCGATCCCGATCTCACCGAACTCGTTCTCGATCAGCACGATCTTCTGCCCCGCAAACACATCCTGAATCAGCTTCTTAATCAGCGTCGTCTTGCCTGCTCCCAGAAATCCTGAAATAATGTCTACCTTTGTCATCGTAATCCTTCTTTCTCTTATATTATTAGCTAAACACGATAGTACACCAATTTCCCAAAGTTTGCAAATTTTTTTGCAAAAGAAGGTTCATGCGCAAAAAACAGATGGTCCGTCAACCATCTGCCTGTAAGCGTTCTCAAACCATTCGCACCGTGCCGATCCGTCTGGTCTCCGCTCTCTACTCTTCCTTTTTCCCCATCGTGACCGCGCTGTCCATCAGCCGGATCAGCTCCAATGCGCTTCGAAACTGCTGGGTGATGTTCTTCTCCGTCCACAGGATCGTCCCCTGCCATGTCGCGTTCTCGCATCGGTCGATCTGGATCACAAATTTTCCTGCCGCTTTCTTTTCCATCCTGTCACCCTCTGTCTGTCGTCTGAATTACATTGCGAAGTTTACGGAGCTCATGTTGCTGCCTTCTTCGGTCTGTGCCGTTACGTTGTTCACACCCGCCTCGTCGATGCTCAGGATTTCCTGCGTCTCTACCGTGCTGTCGATCTGGACCGTCTTGAACTCTACCTGTACGTATACGCTTCCGTCTGCAAGCTCTACTTCGTTTCCGTCTACCGTGAAGGTCACATCGTAGAAGCTGTACTGTGCATCCTCGCCTGCCTCGGTGTTCGCCGCCGCCGCTGCCTTCGCTGCCTCGTACTCCTCGCTGCCTTCCTCGAGCTTTCTTACCTGCATCTCGATGTTCTCCGGAAGCTCTGCCGCTGCCTGTGCGCTGATAACCACTTCGTCATTCTCGAAGGTGAAGCTCTGCGCCTCGGCGTTCTCCTCGGTCTGCGCTACTGCGTTTGCCTCGGTCTCGGCTGCCTCTGCCATCTGCGCTGCCTCTTCCGGAACCTCTGCCGTCGCGATCGTCTCAAGGCCAAGAACCTCGATCTCGATTGCCGGTGCTGCCGTCTCTTCTGCTGCTTCGAAGGACTCCTCGATGATGACGTCCGCTTCTTCTGCCATTGCCGGTGCGTATACCATGAATGCTGCCATTGCTGCGGTAAGGATCATTTTCTTTACGTTCGCCTTCATCATTTTGTTGTCCTCCTTTTTTATTTCTATCTATGTTTTCGAAATCGTTTTCCCTTTTGTTGATTTGAGTATAGCATGCAAACTCTTTCGCAAATTATTTCGTCAACAACTTTTTCTGTATTTTTTGATGGAAAACGAAATTTTTTCCTCTCGCGGGTCTGCGCATAAAAAAGAGGATGCTGCCGGATCTCCGCACAGCATCCCCGAGTTGCTTTATGTGCTATTTTCCTACTTCTTTACGCGATTCCGCCTCCTGCGCTTCTCTCCTGCGGCCGCCGCAAACAGCCCCGCCGAGAGCATCATATAGAAAAGGTACAGCAGAAGGTTTGTCTCATCGCCTGTCTTCGACGCTGACGTACCGGAGCCCGGAGCCGTCCCCGGTTCATCCGGAAGATCCGTTTCCGTCTCCGTCTCATCCTCTTCCTCAATAAAGTCGTTCGTGATCGTGACCTCCTGATTCGAGTTTTCCGCATTCAGCACGATCCCGCTCTTATCAATGGAGATCCGGTATTCCGTGACCGCGTCCGGATCCAGCGGCGTTCCGTTCTTATCCGTCTCCGCCACGTAGTACGTCGCGCTGCTTTCAAGCGTCTCGCCGATTGGCAGGTCATACACGGTCACGCTCGCCGTGCTCCCGCCGTTCATCGCAAGCGCCACTACATCGCTGTTCGGTGAAGTCAGCGCGGCATCCGAGAATACCCTCGCATAGAAGGTGTCCTCCGACGTAGCCTCCGTCCCATTCAGCAGCACCTTCTTCGTGATCGTCAGCCGTCCCGACAGGTAGAAGCCCTCCTCCGGAACCTCCACGTATACATTGGTAAGCTCCGACGTAGCCTCTCCTTTTCTGCCCTCAAATTCGACCTTTGCGTTTTCGCCGTATTGCGCGTAGTAGATTACGCGGTCATTGACTACTTCCGATTCCTTCAGAACGCCGTTCTCATCCGTCTCGCCCAAATAATAGGTGCCCTTGCCCAGATTCTCAAACTCCGCCGTGCTGATCGCAGAATCCTTGAAGGTCAGGGCCTTCACGTCGCTGACACGATGCGTCTTTGCCTCGTCGTCGAACAGCGCCACATAGAACACCGCATCATGGATCCCGATATCGCAGGTGATCCCGTCCAGTTGGAGATGCTTCATCACCGTGAGCTTATTGTTATCCCTCTCCGGGATCTTCGTATCGGTCATCTGTACCTCGACCGGCTGCGTCTCATTTCCGGTGATCTCAAACGGGACGTCCTCGGACACATGGTATCCGGCCGGCGCCTCTACCTCGCTCATCACGTAATGCCCTCTCGCCAGACCCCTTGTCACATGCGGCGTGCCGTCCGATACCCAGTTGTCCACGGCCGTGCCGGTGGCATCCTCGATCACCAGATGCGCGCCCGGAAGCGGCTGTCCTGCCTCATCAAGCTTCAGGAGGCTGATCGTATTTTTCGTGTCCTTCATCACAACGGTATCTGTGATCTGGCCGCCAACTACGATCTCGCCCTTTTCATTCATTGTAAAGTCAGCCGGGCCTGTCGGCATATAGCCGTCCGGCGCGCTCACCTCTTCCAGCGCATAAGAGCCGTTCTTGCTCAGCTTTCCGAGGACCTCATGCGGCTTCCCGTCCGACGTCCATTCCTCGACGACCGCGCCATTGCTCTTATCCACGATCCGCAGCACCGCGCCCGGAATGCCCGCGCCCGTTTCCGCATCCTGCTTGTCGAGGTACGCTTTCGTGGAGGTGTTCGTGAAGGTCACTTTGTCCGGCGACACCGCCGTCGCGACCAGCTTCGCATCCACGTCCTTTACCGTAACAGTCACAGTGTAGACTGCCGCATCGTAGGCTAGCACGGTCGGATCGTTGCCCGCGGTCTCGCTGATCTGGTAATAATAGGTTCCTTCCTTATCATACGGGATCGGGTCAAACAGGACACTGCCGTCCTTGCCGTTTACAGCCTCGCGCGAGATGCCGCCCTCGACCGCATGACCGTTCTGATCCACTTCCCGGAGCGCGAACGTGAACTCGTTGCCCTCCAGCTCCCGGTCAAACGCTTTCGTCGCCCCGAGCCGGATGCTCGTATCCTCTGCATCGTAAACATTCTCAAAAGCAACATCTGCCGCGGCCACTTCCTTGCCGTCCTTGCTGTACTTCACATCCGCATGCAGATTTCCAAGACCGTCGTCCGTCACGCTCACCGTCACCGTGTAGACCGACGGATCCTTCGTAATGCCGGCCTCAGCCGTATTCTCCTCCTTCAGCTCGTATGTGTACGTACCGGCCTGCGTATAAGTCAGCTTCTCAAATGTCACGTTGCCGTTACCGTCGTTCGACGCCGTCAGCATCCCGCCCGGATTCGTCTCCGCGTCCGTGTTCGGATCCGTGATCTCTGTCTTTCCGTCCGCAGCCACCGCGCTCACCGGTGTCAGGCTGAAGCTAAACTCCTTATCCTGCAGTCCATTCGCACGCCCGGTCAGCTTCTTCGTCGCGCTTACCGTTGCCGTGCCTATCGCGGTATACTGGTTCGTAAAGATAACATCTTCCGCAGATACTTCCGCATCACCTTTCTTATACGTTACCGTCTGGGTCAGATGGCCTTCATCATTGTCCTCCATTTCCACTATCACTGTGTACACCGTCGGATCTTTCTTGATGCCGCCCTTGTCCGTTTCTTCCTCTTTCAGTGTATATGTGTAGGTTCCGGCTTGCGTGTAATTCAGGGTGTCAAAGTTTATTGCCTCACCCTTATTCGTCTTCGTCTGATCCGCATTCGAATCTGTAATAGGCTTATTATCTTTGTCTAACGCGCTCACTTTCGTCAGGCTGAAACTAAACTCACCGTCCTCCAACGCTTTCGCACGTCCGTTCAGCTTCTTCGTCGCGCTCACTGTCGCCGTGCCTGTCGCAGTATACTGGTTCGTAAAGACTACTTCTGCCGCAGATACTTCCTTGTCACCCTTCTTATACGTTACCGTCGGGGTCAGATGCCCTGCATCGTCATCCTCCATTTCCACCGTCACCGTATACACCGTCGAGTCCTTTGTGATACCGCCCTTGTCCGTTTCCTCCTCTTTCAATGTATACGTGTAGGTTCCAACCTGCGTATAATTCAGGGTGTCAAAGTTTATTGCCTCGCCTTTATTTGTCTTCGTCTGGTCCGCATTCGAATCTGTAATCGGCTTATTATCTTTGTCTAACGCGCTCACTTTCGTCAGGCTGAAGCTGAACTCACCATCCTCCAGCGCTTTCGCACGTCCGTTCAGTTTCTTCGTCACGCTCACCGTCGCCGTGCCTGTCGCGGTATACTGGTTCGTAAAGACTACTTCTGCCGCAGATACTTCCTTGTCACCCTTCTTATACGTTACCGTCGGGGTCAGATGCCCTGCATCGTCATCCTCCATTTTCACTGTCACCGTGTACACCGTCGGATCTTTCTTGATGCCGCCTTTGTCTGTTTCTTCCTCTTTCAGCGTATACGTATAGGTTCCGGCCTGCGTATAATTCAAAGTGTCAAAGTTTACTGCTTCGCCTGTATTCGTCTTCGTCTGGTTCGCATTCGGATCCGTGATAGACTTATCATCTTTATCTACAGCACTCACCTTCGTCAAGCTGAAGCTGAACTCACCATTCTCCAGCGTTTTCGCACGTCCGTTCAGTTTCTTCGTCGCGCTCACTGTCGCCGTGCCTGTCGCAGTATACTGATTCGTGAAGACCACCTCTGCCGCTGGTACTTCATCGTTACCCTTCTTATACGTTACCGTCGGAATCAGGTGCCCTGCATCGTCATCCTCCATTTTCACCGTCACCGTATACACCGTCGAGTCCTTTGTGATACCGCCCTTGTCCGTTTCCTCCTCTTTCAATGTGTACGTATAGGTTCCGGCCTGCGTATAATTCAAAGTGTCAAAGTTTACTGCTTCGCCTGTATTCGTCTTCGTCTGATCCGCATTCGAATCTGTAATCGGCTTATTATCTTTGTCTAACGCGCTCACTTTCGTCAGGCTGAAACTAAACTCATCGTCCTCCAACGCTTTCGCACGTCCGGTCAGCTTTTTTGTCGCGCTCACTGTCGCCGTGCCTGTTGGAGTATAAGTATTTGTGATAACCCAATTGTTATCACTTTCCGCTTCCGTATCTGCCGCTACTGTAACCTTATATACGTCGCTCAAATTAGACGTATCTTCCTTTACCGTATACTCATAATCTACTTCATTCAAAGACGTCGGCTGGTCTGCAAAAGTAACACTTCCCCAGTTTCCTTCTGCGTCCGGTTTCAGGGATTCCACAGCGACACGCTCATATGCGCTGTCATCCGCACCCTTCGGCTTACGAAGCAACCAGACCTCAATCTGAGCCGGTCTCTCGATCTTCTCTTCAGCCCGACCTTTTTCATCCCAAACCTTGCGAGCAGTGACGGTGATGCTCGTCGGAGAGTTTCCAATAATAACCGTTCCGTTCGTGCCGATACCGCCGCCCTTTGTATCGGATTCGTTGTTTTCTATATAAACTGCAGCCTTACTTGTATCTTTCGGACTTGCTTCTGTATGAAGACTAATTCCTAATTTATGTTCCAACTGCGCTTTTGCAAAAAGATAGTTCTTTGTATTTTTATTGAGTTCATTCATCATTACATAATTTCCGTCTTTATCCTTCCATTGATAGGGAGTCCCATCGGACATGTAATGTGAAATAAATACATCTGCAAATACACCCTTTATGGATGATCCGTCAAGCTCCGTCGCGATATAAATATCATCACTTTCTTTGTTTTTTCCCGTATTTCCATAGACAGCAGCACCATCCACCGGCAAAATTTTTACACTTGACGTTGGGCAACCGGCAATACCTCCTCCTTCGGAAGCGGTATTATTTCTTATAACGGCATTTGTTAATGTAAGGACTCCATTCTCATAACCCGATCTTTCTCCCGTCATAGTCTGTCCGCCATACATTACACCATTCTTGCCACCGTTTACATAGATTCCTCCTCCTCCATACGCACCCAAATTGACAATATTCGATGAAATTTTTCCACCTGATATATTTGCTTTTGCATTACACTGTACAAAGATTCCGCCACCATATTGCTTTGCAACATTCCCCTGAACCGTACCGCCCGTCATTGTTAATGTAGGAGAAACATTTACCGTATCCGCATAATAGCCGCCGACCGCGATTCCTCCTCCATAACCTTCTCCTTCATTTTCTCTAGCAGAATTATATGAAATTACCGCTTCACCACTCAGGGTCATATGCGCTCCGTTCGCAAGCATGACAGCGCCACCCGAACCTTTTGCGCTGTTGGCATCCGACAGTGTTGAACCTCCAAGCAGACCGCCACTCATGGCAAAATCACCGCCCTCACAATAGACAGCTCCACCGTTAGTCGCTTCACAATTCTTAATTGTTCCGCCGGTCATTTCCAAAGATCCGCCCTTATTATAGACAGCTCCGCCGTTAGTTGCTTTACAGTTTTCAATTAATCCGCCGGTTATTTTTACGTTGCCGCCGTTGTTATAGACAGCTCCGCCATTAGAACTGTGATAGTTACCGCTTAATACCACACTTTCTTCTATGAAGAGATTTCCTCCACTTTCCACTTGAATGAGAGGATAATTCGAGGGCGTTTTAATCCCTGCACCCTTCAATTCAATGCTCTTGAGAGTAAGGTTCCCTCCCGTCTCCACTATAGCAAGCGGTTTTTTACCGACACAAGCTTCATAGTTGAAAGAAAAATCTGCTGGCAGATACCATGTTTGATTCGCTGTTACATGAACCGTACCGACAAGATAAATCTTTTTCCCTACATCTTGCGCCAACTCAATCGCTTTTTCCATTGATGCAACAGGAGAACCCTTGGTATATCCCGAATTTTCATCATTCGCATTTTCACCGCCAAGATATATCGTCCCTTCGGTTCTAAGCAAAATCAAGGCTTTTTTATCTTCTGATGCAGTTAGCACAGCCTTTCCAGTAATAGCCGAATCAAGTGATATAGTGGTTATATCTACTAAATCTTCTATCTTTGTTCCCTCGATCAATTTAAGTGAATTGCTGACACCGTCTCCTTCCAGCCATTTTGCAAAAAGGGTTTCCCCAAACGAAAGTCTTTCCGACGCAGAAAGCCCAATATTTATCTTAGCATCTTTTTGTATTTCAAATTTCTTTCCCGTTTTCAACCATGTAGTATTTTCATAAGTCGATTCGTCTAGCGATTTACTATTATATGTAGCAAAATCCAGTACAACTTCTAAAGGACTTTTCAATACCGTGTCAAGTGTAAAAGTACCGGAAAATTGTGCAATCTGGTCCACCTGAGCATTTTGTTCCAGTTTAACGGTTCCATAATTTTTCACACCTTTTATATGTGCCCCACCTGTAATTGTAAGAGACGCTTCGCTGTCCTTTTTAGTTCCTACACTTATTGTCTCATTCAATTCGGTCGAAAAATTATCATACCCTCCAATCATCTCCCCGGATCCTGTTACCGTGAGGGATTTTTCATCTGGTATTCTGATAGTTGCTCTATGAGCAGAATCAGTATATTCCGTTGACAATTTCAACGTCTGATTATTCAAATCAATCGTAACGGATGCAATTAAATCAATCGGATCTTTTACTTCAATAGTTCTGTTTACTGGCGCACCTGTTAATGTATCAGGAAGTAATTGAATAACATCTCCATCTATAGACGCAGCTACTGCATTAGCAAGTGTTTTAAAGCTCTTAGGTGTCTCTTTATCTCTTATAATCTGAGCTTCATATGACAATACCTCGCCTGCTTTATACTGATATTTTTTATCTGCCTTTTCAAAGTTCAACATTCCACTCTGATTAGCCATCTCCTCTGTATGTCCAATCCATGCATTATATTCAATTTTTTCCTCTTCCGGAAATTCCATTTCCGATACTGCGAGAATATTTGCAGTCGCCCCTTGTTCAATCGTAACATCGATATCGTCCACACTTCCCTTACCACTTCCATACAATGCACCGCTCGTCATAGTGGCTTTTCCGCCGTTTGCGATGTAAAGTCCATTGGAAATGGTTTCACCCTTTATGGTCGTGCCTGTAATCGTAATCGTTCCCTTATCGCCAACATATACTGACCCTAGTCCGGAATGATTATTTGACAAAGTGCTACCGGACAAATTCACATTTGAACCATTCAACGCGCAAATTACTGCATTGGCACTTCTAATATCTGTAAATTTCGAGTTTTTAATCGAAACATCTCCACACTTATCAAACCGCAAAACAGCATCTTTGTTTTCATTAGAATCATAATCTCCTCCTGTTCCACCTTCAAAATTTAATCCTGTTATCTCAACTTCCGTGCAACTCGTAAAATAAGCCGCAGAATATTTTTTTGAACCCGATGCCCCTTGCCCGGTAACTTTTACAGTATTCATAGACACTCTATCGCAATCATCAACATACATGAACCACGCTCCCCCATCATCACAAGCGGATATCTGTATTGGGGTTCCATTCACGCTCACGTCATTCATCGTAAGAGTGCCGCCGTTTTGATAAATAATACCGCCGCCATTTCCCTTACGCTTACCACTACTAAATGCTACATTCTCCAAAACAATGTCTGCATTTTTAGCATGAATACATGCAGCGCTATATCCAGCCTGACTATTGGTATATCTGGTATTGGAAAAGCTACCATTTTGTATTGTAAGGCTTCCTTCTCCTGTTACAGTAATATTTGGTTTACCTGATTCAGAATACAACGATAGATCATTTAAATCCAAGGTAATGCTCTTTCCTCCAAGTTCAATATTATAATTTCCATAAGCACCACCCCAATAATCTAAATCATCAAAAAGTTTAATCGTCTGCCCATTATCGACTTTCTCCACTGCATGATGAAGATAGTGCCACCCCAGAGGATTTCCTTCAGAATCAAAAATCTGCACCTCTGGATAATATATATCTTCTTCTATACCTTCCGCTTCATTAACATAATCAATATACTCTTCTTTGCACTCATCGCACGTAACATCATTCCACTGTAGAAATCCCTCTGGCAATTCCGGCAACTCACCATCCGTCGCCGTCAACATAATCTCATCGTCAAGCCCCATCGCCATGACTTCAGCCTCGTACTCTGCTTCCGTCTCGGCCTCGTCTTCTACCGGCTCCAGAGTATCCGCTCCCTGCTCAAGCGTCTGCGGCTCTGTCTCTTCCTCTACGATGATATCCGAATCGGATTCCACGTCAACAGCAGGCCCGGACTCCTCGTCCGCGCCCGTCCCGTCTTCTGTTGCGGATCCGGAAAGAGTCTCCTGCCCGGCTTCCGGTTCAGACCCGGACGGAGCTGTCTGTTCGTTCTCCGGTTCTGATATGGATGGATCTGCCTGTCCGATTTCCGGCTCTGCGTCCGCCGGCTGCTCTGTCTTGCTCTCCGGCTCAGGTTCGAGTTCCTGTGTTCCCGCGACGTTCTCACCGGCATTTTCCTGTCCTGTCGAGGAATCGTCCCCTTGTCCGGATGTAGAATCAGACCCCGGTACGCTCTCTTCGTCAAGGACAAGATCGCCTCCCTGCGCCGCTTCCGGCTGTGTCACGGATTCGGCAGGATCGCCTGCCGCTTCGCCGTCCGGTATCACCACAGTGTTGTCATCTATGATCTCCTGCTCGCCTTCCGTCCCGGAAAGCGGCGTGACTTCGCTGCCTGCGATTTCCGTAACGGGCTCTCCCTCCATAGCCAGCAATGCTGTCGCCTGACTATTGAAGATCAGCGTAAACACCAGTAACAACGCAAAAATTCTGTCCAGTTTTTTTCTTGCTTTCATGACAATCCATCACTTTTGAAACACGCTGCGTCTGCAAACTGTCTCTTTGCGGTCACAGCAGATGACACAATGTACCCAGTTTGTTATATTTTATGACTTTTCGTTAAATTATTCAATATGTTGGGAAGAATTTTTCTAAAATTTGTAAATTATTTACAATGACAGACTGGAAAAATTATGCAAAAATCCGCAAACCTTTTCGTATCGATTTGCGGATTCATCAACCTGATTATTCATGCAAAAGTCAACTAAAAATTTGCATGTTTTGACACTGAAGCACACGAATATCTTTCGATCAAACCAATTTCACTGCTTAAATTTCCCGAGGAATTCCTTGATCCGCGCGTGATCCGCGCCGAAGACCTCATCCGGCTTTCCTTCAAGCGCCACGACGCCTTTATCCATGAAGATCACGCGGTCGGAAATGTCATGCGCGAACGACATCTCGTGTGTGACGATCACCATTGTGATCTTCAGCTCGGCCAGCGACCGGATTACCTTGAGCACTTCGCCGGTCAGCTCCGGGTCAAGCGCCGAGGTCGGCTCATCGAAAAACAGGATCTTCGGATTCAGGGCAAGCGCCCGCGCGATCGCCACCCTCTGGCACTGACCGCCGGAGAGCTGGCACGGGTAGGCGTTTTCCTTGTCGGAGAGCCCCATCTTCGCGAGGAGATTTCTCGCCTCCTGATAGACCTCCGCCTTGTCGCGCTTCTGGATCTTGATCGGCGCGTCCGTGATGTTTTTCATCACGGAGTAGTGCGGGAACAGGTTGAAATTCTGGAACACCAGCCCGAAATACGAGTGGATCTTCTTCGCCTCCTCGCCCTTCGGATACACCCGGCGTCCGTCCTCCCCGACATACGCGGCGCGCTCTCCCATATAGATGATCTCGCCCGCGTCGATCTTTTCCAGCATCGTCGCGCAGCGCAGCAGCGTCGACTTGCCCGAGCCGGACGGCCCGATGATCGAGAGCACTTCGCCCTCGTCCACCGAGAAGGATATGTCTTTGATGACCTCCAGCCCGTCGAATTCTTTTCGTATATGATTCATTTCCAGCAGCTTCATATATGATTTCCTCGCTTCTGCCTGATTTCACAAGGCCGCCTCCGGCGCCGAATATCCGAACCGAGGCCGCCGACCGTCCGCTCTTTTGCGCCGGGCGCTACGCGTCGTAATAGCTCAGTCTTTTCTCGATCTTTTCCATCACGACCGCGACCACAAGATTGAACACAAAGTAGAACACGCCCGCAATCACAAACGGCATAAACGTCGTCTGCGAGGCCGCGATCTGCTTCGCGATCGTGAACATTTCCGCATACGCGAGCGAAAAGCTGAGCGACGTGTCCTTAACCAGCGTGATGACCTCGTTCGTGACCGCCGGCAGGATCCTTTTTACGACCTGCGGGAAGATGATACGGAAAAAGCACTGCACCTTGCTGTAGCCCAGCACGGTAGCCGCCTCGTACTGTCCGACCGGCATGGATTCGATTCCCGACCGGTAAATTTCCGCAAAATAGGCCGCATAGTTGATCGAAAATCCGATGATGATCGACAGGAAACGGTACATGCCCCCGATCCGCATTCCGAACAGGTAGTAAGGTCCGAAATACACGACCAGAAGCTGCAGCATCAGCGGCGTCCCGCGCATGATCGAGATATAAATCTTCGTAATTCCCTGCAGCAGCCGGTTCTTCGACATCCTGCCGAACGAGACAAGTAGTCCGAGCGGCAGGGAAAACACCAGCGTCAGCACAAAGATACCCAGCGACTTGAGCATACCGCTGCTCAGTTGTTCCAGCATTACCGAAAAACTCATGATCTCCTCCATACGCGCAATGAGGGCATCCCGTTCCTGAGACACCCTCACATAATTTTTCGTAAATCAATCCCGAATCCGGCAATCACGCTCCGGATTCAAAGCCCGTCTGACAGGAACGGCTCCGTCCTGCCCGCCGTCAAAGCCGCGCGTTACTCAGCTTCCGTCTCCGCTGCGGTCAGCTCGACCTCCGTGTCGGCCTCGGTCATCGCCTCGTTCGCCGAATCCGTCAGACATACCATATCCGCCAGCTCATACTTCTCAGCCAGCTCGTCAACCGTGCCGTCATCGGCCAGAGAAATCAACGCCTCGTTCACCTGATCGCGCAGCTCCTCGTTGTCGAGCGCGAATCCGATGCCGTACTGCTCCGCGTTGAGCATCTCGTCCAGAATGCTGAAGCCTTCCTTGTCCTTGATCTGCGCCTGCGCAACGCCGATGTCCATCGCAACTGCGTCCACGCTGCCGGCCTGCAGCTCAGCGAACGCCGTATTGTAGTCCGGGAACTCCTGAATCGTTCCGAAGGTAGCTCCGAGATCCGCCTGATCGCCGCCCTCGGACAGCAGCTCGAGCGCCGCGGAAGCAGCCTGCGCCGCCACCGTCTTGCCTGCAAGACCTGCGAGATCCGTGATGCCGGAAGCATCCGCCACAACGATTACCTGACTGTTGTTCACATACGGAAGCGACCACGCATACTCGTCCTCACGTCCGTTGATCGTGAATCCGCTCCAGATGCAGTCGATCGCGCCGGACTCAAGCTCCATATCCTTGGAATCCCAAGCGATCGGGGTCTTCACCAGCTCCCAGCCATAGTAATCGGCAACCGCCTGCGCCAGCTCCAGATCGAAGCCCGTGTATTCTCCGTCGTCGTCCATATATCCATACGGCGGATACTCTGCGTCGAAGCCTACCGTAAATGTCGTTCTCTCGTCCGCCATAGCTGCCGTGCCGAATACCATAGATACCGTCATCGCAACAGCCGCCGCCAGACATGCCATTCTCTTTTTCATAATATCCTCCTCCATCATCATCGGGCCGCTTTCGGCCCCGTCTTTGAGTCGCCGACCGTCGCCTTTTTTTCCTATTCAAACAGCGATCCGTCCGCGCGTTCTTTGCCGTGGTAGCACTCTACTGTGCTAAACTGCACGTCTATACTAACAAAAATCACAGCCCCTGTCAAGAAAGAAAACACAGAGGCTGCGATTAATTTCGGAATTAATCTTTTATTTTCAGTCTTCAAATTCGCTCATTTTGCTTCTGTACCGGAAGATCCACACCGCAAAGAGAATCATCCAGCCCATCTCCGCTATGGAACCGACGATATTGGAGATCTCCACATTCACGATTCCGGAAAGCAGACCCACAATCCCGGGCAACGCGAGTATAATGAGCAGCACCGCAAGATATGCGGACGGCTTCCCGTAGCTCTCGCCCTCGTCGCCGTTCACTCTGCATGTCTTCAGCGTCCCGAGATATGAGAAGTAATACATAATGATCACCATAACAACGATGATCGCAATTACCAGCATGATCACAGCCGCGATAATGACCGGCGTCTGCCCGGATACCCACGCGCCGACGACGACCGTCACGAAAACGATCAGCACCATCAGCATAATGATGCACGCCGCCACCATGCGAATGATGACCGCCGCTTTCGCAAAACCGAATCCGACGCCCGACATCCGCTCCTTCGCGGTAATGGCCGTGATAAAGATCAGCCACAGACCGAGGCAGAACAGGATCGACGGAACATGCAGCAGAATATTTTGGACGATCATTCCGGAGTCCAGCTTCTGCAGAAGCGATGTCGCCGTTTTCACATAACCGGCCGCCTGCTGCGGAAGCTCCGCGTCGTTCAACAGCCGGACGATCTGCGAATAGTTCAGCTCGCCCAAGAAAATCGCCGCGATCGAGGCCGCCACACGTATCGTATTCAAAATCACGATCAGGAAGAAGAGCGGGGATCTCATCGCCCTCCGCGCCGTCTCCATCACACGCCGCGTATGCGGATCCTTTCCGGCAGAACGGCCTGCGCCTCCCGCCAGTTGGCCGATCGGACGACCGGAGCCTCCTGCCATCGGACCTGTCGGACGGCCCGCGCCTGTCGGCGTCTGACCCATCGGACGGCCGGTACCCGTGGTCCTCGGCGGAACATTCCTGCGGATCGCTCCCTGATTCGCATACAGCTCGGGATTGGGATTCATTCCCTCTGCCTGCCCGTAGATCTGAGGGCCGCTCCTCGTCCTGCGCGGCGGACGTCCGCCCGGCGTCTGTCTCGGAGCTCCGGCCACTGACGGCTCTGCCAACCCGGCGGCATTCCCCTGCGGGATCCCTTCGGCTGCCCGACTCGGCTCTGCCGATCCGGCGGTGTTCCCCTGCGGAATCCTTTCGGCTGCCCGCCTCGGCTCCGCCGATCCGGCGGCGTTCCCCTGCGGAATCCTTTCGGCTGCCTGCTTCGGCTCCTCCGCTTTCTCTACTCCCGGCTGCTGCGGCTCTTCTGTCTCCGCCTGCCGCGATTCTTCCGCCTCCGCCTGCTGCGATTCTTCCACTTCCGCCTGAGCCTCTTCATCGACCGCTTGCTTTGTCTCCGCCTGCGGTTCCTCCGGCTCCTTTACTTCCTCCGGCACGGCATCCTGCGACTCCTCCGGCTGCTCTGTCTGTCCCCCGTCCACATCTGAAGCCTGCGTTCCCATATCTATATAAGGATTTCCGCAAGTACTGCAAACTGTACTGTTGTCATCATCCACATTTCCGCAAATAATGCACCGCTTCATTTTATAATTCGCTCCTTTTGCTTTTCCTCTTTCACAGAATTTGGTAAAAAACACACTACATAGCTATCATACCATGTCCGCCGAGAGAGGGCAAGCAAAAAATCAAGCCAAGAACTTTTCAATACTTACGAGCTTCACGCTCAGAACAAAAATCTCCGCGGCCGCTTTCAGCTCGTCCGGCTCCGGGAACGACGGCGCGATGCGGATGTTGCTGTCCTTCGGATCCTTGCCGTACGGGAAGGTCGCGCCCGCGCCCGTCATGACGACGCCGGCCTCCTTGCACTTTGCCACGATCTTCTTCGCGCAGCCCTCGAGAGAGTCAAACGCGATGAAATATCCGCCCTTCGGCTTTACCCATGTACCGATCTCCAGACCGCCCAGCTCCTGCTCCAACGTATCGAGCACCGCCTCAAACTTCGGGCGCAGGATCGCCGCATGCTTCCTCATGTGCGCATGCACACCGTCCATATCCTTGAAAAAGCGCACATGCCGCAACTGGTTCAGCTTGTCGTGACCGATCGTCTGGTAGAACATGGCCTTTCTCGCGTCCGCAAGGTTCGCCTCCGAGGCAGCCATCGCCGCGATGCCCGAGCCCGGAAAGCTCACCTTCGAGGTGGAGATGAACTTGTATACCATATCCGGATTTCCGGCCTTCTCACACTCGGTCAGAAGCTCAAGAATCACGTCCTGATCGTCGTCGTAGAGATGGTGGATCGAGTATGCGTTATCCCAGAAAATACGGAAGTCCGGAGCCGCCGGCTTCAGATGCGCGAACCTCAGCACTGTCTCGTCCGAATAGGAAATGCCCGTTGGATTGGAGTACTTCGGCACACACCAGATTCCCTTGATCGAATCGTCCTCGGATACCAGCTTTTCTACCAGATCCATATCCGGGCCGGTCTCAAGAAGCGGCACGTTGATCATCTCGATACCGAAAAACTCCGTGATCCCGAAATGCCTGTCGTATCCGGGCACCGGGCAGAGAAATTTCACCTTGTCGAGCTTGCCCCACGGCGTATGTCCGCAGACGCCCATCGACATCGCGCGCGCCACCGTATCGAACATCACGTTCAGGCTTGAATTTCCGTAGATCAGTATATTTTTCTCCGGCACCTCGGACATATCCGCGAGCAGACGCCGCGCCTCCGGGATACCGTCCATGATCCCGTAGTTCCTGCAGTCAACCCCCGCCTCGCATTTCATGTCGGAATCGCTGTTCAGCACATCCATCATGCCGTTTGCCAGATCGAGCTGCGCCTTCGACGGCTTGCCCCTCGACATGTCGAGCTTCAAGCCCTTTGCCTTGATCTCCTGATATTTGGCCTCCAGCGCGGCCTGCTCCTTCAGAAGCTCCTCTCTCGTCATTTCCCTGTACGCCTTTTTCATAATGTCTCCTCCTCGTTATGTCTTCATCACGCGGACATTTGTCCGCATGTAAAAACTCACTTTCTCTATTCTATCGCCCGTCCCCTGTTCCGTCAAGTTTTTTATGAAAAATGCCCTGCCTTTTGCGGCCGGCGTCGTCCGACGGCATGACGTTTTTCCTTTCGAGATACCGGGACAGCTCTACGGCGTCCTCGATCTCCAAATCGCGCTCGCCCGCAAGCGATTCCAGATGATGCCGGAATTCGTGCAGGAGCACCTTTCGGATCCGTTCCAGCAGAAATTCCCCGGAGCAATGTCCGAAGCACTGCATGAAGGAACCGTAGTACAGCACCACGAACCGCCCCAGATAACGATCGCAGTGATACTCGCCCATAACAAAAAGGTCATGATCCGCGGCCGCCGGATGTATCCGACAGTCTTCTCTGACCATAACCCCTCCGCTCAGTTCCCGGAAAAAATCCTCCGGGAACGTGTCTGCAATTTCGTATGCCGCCGTCTCAAACTCTTCAAATGTCATAGCGTCTCGATCCCTTCACAGCTACTGTCCATTCCTGCGAACGCCGCCGAAACAGGACGTCGGCTCATTGACATTCGTCCGATGTGAACCGAATCAAACCCGATGCTTATTCGTCGTCATCCTCTTCCTCCGCGATCACGCCGGACACCGAACTCACGGTGCTCACGGCCACGATCACCGCGACGATCACAACAAATAAGATTAATACTGCGAGAAAAACTTCCATGACTTTCTCCTTTCGAGGTTCCCTGCTTTCTCTATATTATCCACCCAGACAACCCGCGCACCCAAACAATCTATGCACCGGACGCCTGTGCGCGCGAGTACAGCCGCGCAGCTCTTACGCCTTAATCTCAAGCAGCTTGTTCTTCAGCTCGAACTCCATCCGGTTCAGCTCGTCCTCCGCGGCGCGGCGCTTCTGCCGTCCCTCTTCCTGAATCTTGATAACCTCATCGAAGGTGGAGATCAGGGCCGCGTTCGTCGTCTTGAGCGTCTCCAGATCCACGATGCCGCGCTCGGATGCCTTCGCGCTCTCTACGGTCGCCATCTTGAGCTTCTCCGCGTTCTTCTTCAGGAGCTCGTTCGTCATGTCGGTGACTTCCCTCTGCGCCTCGGCCGCCTGATTCGCGTGCTCCACGCCGAGCGCGATCACCATCTGGCTCTTCCACAGCGGGATCGTGTTCACGATCGTCGTCTGGATTTTCTCGATCATCAGCGTGTCGCTCGATTGCACGAGACGGATCTGCGGCGCAGTCTGGATCGAGATCATTCTTGTCAGCTCGAGATCATGGAGCTTCTTTTCGAAGCGTATGCAGAGCTCTTCCATATCCTTCGCCGCCTGCGCATCCTCCGGCTGGCTGCTCTTCTGCGCCTTGTCGATGAGCTCCTTCAGCTCCGTCGCGCGCACTTCCTCAAGGCGCTTCTTCCCCGCGAGGATATACATCGACAGCTCCTTGAAATATACAAGGTTCAGCTCGTACATCTTGTCCAGCATCGCGACGTCCTTCATGAGCTGCATCTGATGCCCCTCAAGCACATCGCAGATCTTTTCGACGTTTCCCTCCGCCTTGTCATATTTTGCTTTCATCGCGCTGAGTTTATTCCCCTGCTTTTTGAAAAAGCCGAGGATTCCTTTTTCATTCTCATCTACGTCAAAGCTCTTGAGCTCTGTCACGAGGCCAGAAATCATATCTCCCACCTCGCCGAGATCCTTCGTCTTCACGGTCTTGAGCGCGCTCTCCGAGAAATCGGCCATCTTCTTCTGCGTGCCGACGCCGTACTGGATGATCCCGTTGGAATCGTGCAGGTCGATCTGCTTGCTGAATTCATCCACCATCCTGCGCTCTTCTTCCGTAAGGATATCCTCCGTCAACTGCGGATCGACCGGGGGCTGCTTCTGCTCCTGCGCTGCCTGCTCTGCGGGCTTCGTCTGCACATCTGCGGCTGCCGTCTGCACGTCCTGCGCGGCGGGCAGCTCCGGCTCCTGCGGTACGCTCGCCCCGAACGTCAATACCGGCGTCGGCGCTTCGGCAAAGTTTTTCAGTTCGTCACTCATCTTTTTCCCTCCTGCTCTTCTGATGCGGTTTCGTGCTCTTATTTCCCTGATTCTTCTGTTCCTGTTTTTCCCAATCCTGTCGTTCTGACAGCGCCCCGTCGATCATGCCTTTGAATTATTTGAATCGCTGCGCTCAAACGCTTTCCCGGTCAGGCCCTCCTGTGCAAGCATCGTGTTCAGCACCGTGATGTCCGAGGAAATATCCCATGCCTGATCCTTGAAAAAGCTGTCCAGCAGATTTTCAAACGCCGCATTGATTGTATCGAGAGCGTTCTCGATCTCCTTGCGCGTGCTCTTGATATTCTGCCCTTGGATCGGCTGCTCGTCCATCTCGCAGTATGCATCGAGCAGCTTTTTCGTCGTCGGGAGATAATAGCTCATCATCTTCTTCAGATCGCCGACCACGTCAGGATTCTGCTCCGCCACGCGGAAGATCCTCGTGATCACCAGCTCCAGCCGATCCAGCTTGGCCGACATATCCGGATCCTCAATCTTGTCATTGCACTCGTGAACATGCCGGATATATTTCTTGCCCTCCGCGATCAGCTCCCGGCACTCCGGCGTGAGCTTCGCTGCGGCTTTCTCCGCACCCACAGTTCCGTCCTTCTGCCCGGCGCCCTCGTTTCCTGATTCGGCTTCCGTCCGTCCGCCTGCCGTCCCTGACCCGGCTTCGCTCTTCGCTTTGCCCTCCAGCTTTTTGCTCTCATACTCTGTCTGGGTCGTCAGGTACTGCTGATAGGTAGTTCTGTCCATAATCAGCATTTTCTGCTCACGATCCATGTAGCCCTCTTTGAAAAAGCCCTTTTCAATCATGCGGTGCAGGTCTTTGCGGACAAATTTGTCGCTCTTGCCGGTCGCCGACGCCAGCTCTTCGATCAGGCAGAACTTCCGCTCCCCGATCAGCTCCCTGTATCTGCGAAAGCGCTGCGCCATGCCGATCTGATTTCTTCCCTTTGCGCCGATCCCATAGCTTACAAAGGTCAGAAAAGCCAGAAGCGCCGTCGGGACGATCAGATTCACTTCCGCGGTAGCCCACACAAGGATAACCATCCCCAACGCAATGCCCATGATCCCGCTCATCCCATAGCCGAACCACTTCGTCAGCTTCGCGGTGAACTCGCCCGGCACGCTCACGGCTGCCTTTACCGGAACGACCGCTTCCTTCGCCCGCTCGGCCTCCTGCTGCCTGCGCTTCTTCTCGATATTGCGCCGGATCTGCTCAGCGGCGGCGCGGTTCGTGTACTCGTAGGCATTGCGCACCGTCTCCTGTACGCTGTCCTGCGCCGTCCCGCCTATGTTCACCTTCAGCGCCGACTGGAACTCGTTCACCGTGTCGTTCACCACATTGGAAATCGTAGCGCCAAGCTGCGAAAAATCCTTGCTGTCAACGGCATCCTGCACCAGCTTAACGATCTGTTCTCCGGCCTCGTACCAGTCATTCCTCTCCATAGCATGTTCTCCTCAAATCATTTGGATTCAGTATACCACCTTCACCCATTCGGCGCAAGAAAATTTAAAAGAGAGCGGCTCCCTTCTCCAATCAGGTCGAAGCACAACACGACTATGGAGATGAAAAATGCGCTTCTCATAATTTTTCCATTTTCAACAAGACTCAAGAAGCGCATTTTTCTGCGCGCGAGCAGGCTGCAAAGCAGCATTTTCCTTTCTGCGAGCTGCGCATCCCCCCGTGGAACGGCTCCCTTCCTGTGTGCGTTCCGCACACAGGAAGGGAGCCCACTGTTTCCAGTGGACTCCCGTTTTTACCTTTTATTCAGTTTCGTTTTCCGATCCTTACACGAATCTTCTCGCGCAAACCGGTGTGCGGTATCCGATATCGGAAATGATGATGCCTGTCGTCGAGCTGCTTGCGTGTACGACCTGTCCGCCGCCCATGTAGATCGATACGTGTCCGATTCCGCCGCCGCTGCTGTAGAACAGGAGGTCGCCCGGCTGGATTTCGCTCAGATCGACCGGTGTGCCGCAGCCGGACTGTGCCGCCGCGTTGTGCGGAAGGCCGATACCGAAGTTCGCCATTACGGACATTGTAAATCCGGAACAGTCAGCTCCGTCCGTCAGGCTGGAACCGCCCCATACATACGGATTGCCGACAAACTGTGTCGCATAGTTTACGATTTGCTGTCCGACAGAGGAGGACGTAGAATAGTTCGCGTCCGTCGCCTGCGCCGCTGTCTGAGCTGCTACCGCTTCCGCCTGTGCCGCCGCATCCGCCTCGGCCTGTGTAGCCGCGTCTGCCGCTGCCTGTGCCTGATACTGCGCATCTGCTTCGGCCTGCGCCTGCGCGTCTGCCGTCGCCTGTGCGTTCAAAAATTCCTGATAAGCCGCCTCAGCCTGCGCCGCCGCATCGATCACTGCCTGCTCGTCCGCCTGCTGTGTAGCCGCGTCCGCCGCCGCCTGTGCGTCTAAGTATTCCTGATACTGAATATCTGCCGCTGCCTGTGCGTCCGCAGTCGCCTGTGCCGCTGCCTGCGCCTGATACTCGGCATCCCATGCCGCCTGCTGCGCTGCCGCCTGCTCTGCCGCGATCGCATCCAGATAAGCCTGCTCCGCCGCTGCCTGCTCTGCTTCCTGCTGCGCTAAGTAGTCCAGCCACTCCTGATCCAGTCTCTCCTGCTCTTCCTCAAGCGTCTCGCCGGTCGCATAATAGGTGTCATATCCTACATAATAGGCATTTACGTATCCGTATACGTCTCCGCCCAGCGCAACCTTCATCCAATCGCCATCGTACTCCACAACCTCGAGCTCATCCGTGCTGTAGACCGTACCGATCTCCGCCGCGTCCTCACTCGGCTCCGCGCGAACTATAAGCGCGTCCGCATATACCGTAGCAACATTGTAGGCCACCTCCTCGGCAATCTCCTGCGCCGCCTGACCTGTCGCAAAATACTCCGCCTTCACGTAGCCCGTCGCATTACCGGACTGTATTTCAAACCAATCGCCGACCTGACTCAGAATCGTAACAGAATTGTTGTTATAGACCTTACCGACTACTTCACTGTCAGCGTTGGCTCCGCTTCTGATATTGATATAATCGTCGCACTGCGCAAAAGCCATCTCCCCGCTCATGCTCATATCGACGACCGGTTCAGTCTCCGGCTCCGGAGCTTCCGTCTCCACCGCCTCGCTCTCTTCGGGCGCCGCTGTCTCCGGTTCTGTGTAAGTCTCTTCCGTCTCTGCAGAAACAGCCGTCATCGGATCGTCAGTCTCCGCTTCCACCTTAACCGTCGTGCTGCCAAAGCCTTCCAGCGCTACATCCGCCAAAACAACCGAGCTCGTCCCCGAGATCATCATTCCGGCTGTCAACGCGCAGGCTGTGACTTTCCATACTCCTTTTTTCATTACTTATCCCTTCCTCCAAAACATTTCTTCGTATTTATTACGAATTTGTTACATTTATTACGCCCATATCATAGCAAATGTAAACTGTTCTGTCAAGCATTTTAAATAATTTTTTAATTTTTTTGCAAGGAATAAATAATGAATTGTAAAAAATCGCCTTTTTTTACAGGGTATTCAGGTACGCCTGAACCGACGTAATTGCGTTGGCTCCGTCGGATGCTGCTGTCACAATTTGCCGTAATTGCTTTGTTCTTACATCTCCCGCCGCGAATATTCCCGGAACATTTGTCTTCCCGTCCTCGCCTGCGACAATATATCCGTTTTCATCAAGCTGTAACAAGTTTGTAATGAATGCCGTGTTGGGTACTGTCCCAACCGCGATGAACAGCCCGTCCGCATCCAGCATCCGTTCCTCTCCGGTCTGCTTGTCCACAAGCCGCAGGCATTCCAGATGGTCGTCGCCCTCGATCCCGGATATCTCGGAGTTCCAGATGAACTCAACATTTTCGCATTTCTTCAACTGCTCCTGCAGCGCGGCCGCCGCCCTCAGCTCGTCTCTCCGATGGATCAGATATACCTTCGCACAGCCGCGCGCCAGAAACAGCGCGTCCTCCACCGCGACGTCGCCGCCGCCGACTACCGCCGTCGTTCTTCCTTTAAAAAACGCGCCGTCGCAGGTCGCGCAGTAGGAGACGCCCATTCCGGCCAGACGCTTCTCCCCGGGCAGGCCGAGCATCCGGTGCTTCGCTCCCATCGCAAGCACCAGCGCGCGGGCGCGGTACTCCTCGCGATCGGTGTAGATCACCTTGATCCGGCCCTCGTCCTCCAGTCCGATGTGTCTCACTTCTATATTAAGGAATTTCGCTCCCAGCTTCTCCGCGTGCTCCCTGAACTTCATCCCCAGCTCGAATCCGCCGATCTCCGGCAGACCCGGATAATTGTCCACCTCGTACGTATTTACGACCTGCCCTCCGCTCATGTACTCCTTTTCAAGCACAAGCGTGGACAGTCTCGCCCTCTGCGCATAGATCGCAGCCGCCAGCCCGGCAGGCCCGGAACCAACGATAATCAGATCATAGATCATACCATGCCTCCTTTAATATTGATGAAATAAGTATATCAAAAAATATTTTATTTGAAAAGGTTTGACAACCTCTATTTTGTCTGGTATAGTGATAGAAACAATAACGATTACTGATTTTGTTTTTGTAAGGAGGCCGCCATGCCTGCACTCAAATACAGCAGACAACGCGAGGCTGTTAAGCACTTTCTGATGACACGAAGAGACCATCCCACCGCGGATACGGTCTACCACTGTCTGCGCGAGGAATTTCCGAATATCAGTCTGGGTACTGTTTATCGCAACCTCACGCTTCTCTCAGAGCTCGGCGAAATCAACAGGATATCGACCGGAAGCGGCGCGGAGCATTTTGACGGGGATCTCTCTCCGCATCAGCATTTTATCTGCTCGCGCTGTCACAGAATCTACGATATCCGGATGAATCGGGTCGATGCGCTGCTTGACGACGTGCAGAAAGCCGCCCCCGGCAGGATCGAATCGTGCCGTCTGAATTTTTACGGCGTGTGCGATGAGTGCGCTTCGAATGATTTTAATGAAAATTAAAATAAATATATTTAAGAAAGGGAGATTTCATTATGGCAAAGTATGTATGTAAGGTTTGTGGCTACGTTCACGAGGGAGACTCCGCACCGGAGCAGTGCCCGGTCTGTAAGGCACCGGCGGAAAAGTTCGAGCTGATGCAGGAGGGCATCACTTGGGCTTGCGAGCATGAGGTCGGCATCACCGCCGGCGTCAGCGACGAGATCCTTTCCGGCCTGAGAGCAAACTTCGAGGGCGAGTGCACAGAGGTTGGCATGTATCTGGCTATGGCAAGAGTTGCGCACAGAGAGGGTTATCCGGAGATCGGCATGTACTGGGAGAAGGCTGCTTACGAAGAGGCTGAGCACGCTGCGAAGTTCGCTGAGATCCTCGGTGAAGTCGTTACCCCGAGCACCAAGAAGAATCTTGAGATGCGCGTGGCCGCTGAGAACGGCGCTACCGCAGGCAAGCTTGAGCTGGCTAAGATGGCGAAGGCTGCGAACCTCGACGCAATCCACGACACCGTTCACGAGATGGCAAAGGACGAGGCCCGACACGGCAAGGCATTCAAGGGTCTGCTTGAGAGATACTTTGGTTAAGAAAATTGCCTGATTTAAAGGATTTTTGAAACAACAGGGAGCAGATCAGAAATGGTTTGCTCCCTGTTTGATTGTCCTTTTGTTGTCCCTTTTTTATTTAGGATAGTCTAACAACAGCTAAAGTTGTCCTTCTTAGAAGTTGTCCTTTGTTACTACCTCATTCTACTTCAAAACTACCCTTTTTTCAAGCTATTTTATATCGTATTCAAAACAAACAAAACCGTATACTTCACTCTTCCAGACAAATTAATATCATCCACTTCTTAATATATAACGATTGCAAAATATTTTTTAAGTCAAGTTGCCAAAACCCCGATCTCATTCGTATGATAATAGGGAAAGGAGGATAACTATGGCAAAGAAAAAAACTGCGGATTTTCTAGTTTATGGTAAGCCTGATTTAATAACAGAGATAACAGATGACTTTGCCGGTCAAATTTCTAGGACAACCGTGAAAAAGGTAATTAACGCTTTTGAGGACGCAATTAAAAGGCATCTACTTGAAGCAAAACCGAATATGGCAATCTCTATTCGTCCTTTTCTTGGTTTACGGCTACAAGCATTTATAGACCCTGAAAAAACAACCGACACGGTTTTCGGAAAAAATGTACTTGTACCTGAACGAATACGCTGCAAGGCAAAATCAACACGTTATTTTTCAAGATGCCTGAATGATCTACGAAAAGATATGTAGACCTTTAGTTCCTATGCAGATTCCAAAATGAAAAATTGATACGAGAGGGGAATTTTATGAAACCTGAAAAACACAATGAAATTGGTTTAGCTATAAAAAATAACATTGATGAAATGAAGGCTGCGGAAGAACGGTTTAGTGATGATATTCAAGAAATACTTCACTTGCATAAAAAAGAATTAAATGAATTAATAAAAAAAATGGAAGGAACTCCGGAGTCTGAGCAAACATTCATTATTGGAAAGAAACTATTTGATACTTTTATATATGAGAAACTATTTTTATATGAGCGTACAGATAATAACCGAATAGGCATTATTATGTCCATAGAAAACGATTATGGTGCTGCTTTCCGTATGATGAAAGAATATGATTTCCAAGATGAATTTATAGAAAAAATCCAGTTGTATTTTAGTAAGTTTAGTATACCTGTATTTGGGGATGAAAGAGACAAGCAGATTCAGGAAATAAAAAAACAGGGTGCAGAAAACAAGTATAATAAGATATTGAATCAAATCATAATGTATTCATTAATGGAAGGAATTGATAATTGGAAAACTACTCAATTAATTAACGCTTTATTAAATAAATTCTATTTTGAAGTAACCATGCCAGCCGAAGATAATAAAATTGCTCATGAACGCTACCGAATTAAAAATGATATTCCTGATTTTTCTGATGTCTATTTGGGGCAAGAATGGCAAGGAAAGAATAGAATAGCACAGTTTATCTATGCGCTTCATCTTCAGCCAAAACCAGCCGGAAAAAACACACGCAAAGCGCAAGAGAAAAGTATATTGCGAAGTTGCGCATTTGCGGATGATAAATCAAATAAAAAATTAACTCTTCTGGAAATTTATGCGGAACGACGCCCTAAGTTTCGGAAAGAGAGAGAAAAGAAGTATGAGCCGTATATTACGGTCTTGTTGCTAAAGCGTTTATTAACAATAGAAAATGGAATAATAAAGACAACAAGAAATAACTTTTTAGAAACGATAGGAGCTATACCACATACATATAAAAAAATTCCTGTTCAATTTTATATAGAGATGATGCCTGATATATTAGTATCTGGTGACTTGAATAAAGACTTAAAAAGATTTCATGAAATTACAAGTCGAAGATTTAAGGAAATCGTTAATCCAATACTTGAAAGCTTAGAGGAAAAATCTTTAATAAAGTATCGGATATATCCAGTTGTAGTTACTGTCGATCCTGACGGAAAAGAAATTCAAACCTCTGTTTTTAATTCTGAGAGTTTAGGACTAGAAAAAGGAAAACTTGCTAAGATGATGATGGCAGCAGAACAATATGCAGCAAGTCAAATTGAAGTAAATTATTTTGATAGTCAAGAACGGAAAATAAAAACAATAAAGCTAAAAAATGTTTCAGATGTTATGAAGTATTGGAAATATCAAGACTATAAGCAAATCTATGACAATTACATTGCAGAAGAATATGGTTGGAAATATACCTATGAGCAACTAGAGATTGTTTCAACTGGAAATATTGAATTAGTACAAGCAGCTATACGGGACACAGAAAAAGCAATCGAAAATATTAATCAACTTCTAGTGAAATCTCTTCAAACTACTATTGAAAAAAAGGTAAGCAACGCAGAAGCAAAATATCAATACGAATATGAGCAAATAAAGCAAAAGTACATTGCACAGTCAGATACCAAATTCTTATTAGATAATGGTATAATTAGTTTAGAAGATATACATAAAAAAACGAATACCTTCAGATATAACAGTAATTTTCCAGAGAGAACAAATTATTTTATTCAACACGAAATAAAATTTGATACGCAGACTCAGGAAAAAGTAAATGAATGGATACGGGAAAATAAAAAATGAAAGAATATCACCCCCCCCCAATAAAATCTCTATAATATAAAAAATAAATTATAGAGAAAATAAATGGGGGTACAATATATAATATCCTAAAAGATTACTTTGTTACCTCATCCTCTTTATATAAAAGTTCGTTTGATGAACAGCTATTCTCATTTGCCCGTTCCCGTAAAAAAATATTTTTTTTATACTTTTTCAGACAAAATATGTGTCCGAATCATATATTTTTCCGTAAATTTTCCGTTCGCTTTTTACAAAGTTAAAACTTAATTTTCATTTTTTCCGCTTCATCAATCGCCTTTTGAATCCGTTCATGTTTTTCCATATAGCTCTCTCTTCTGACAAGCCGATAGAGCTTTTCATATTCATCATTAATCCGTTGGTGTTCCATTTCCAGTTCTTCAGGCTTCAGATTGTATTTGCCTTGCTGCGCCCATCTAAACGCTTGTGCTGCCCCATAAATAGATTTATCCTGATTATACAACTCACAATTTTCTATAAGAATACTTCCATCTATATATCTGTGTGGTTCGGGATAATTCTTTTTTTCATAGAGTCCAGCATCAGCTTTTTTCATACGTTGCTCGTGATGCATACCAGCTAATACATCTTGACGGTATGCATCAAAATCAGATATAGGATTATGCACCACTTTATTCTCCCTGTATTCTCTGGTTGTGTCATTTATTGTCAATACACCAACCCAAAAAGTTAAAACGTTCAGCATAAATCAACCCTCCCTTTTCATTTCCTCTTGAAGCTCCTTCTTATATTTGTAAAAAGTCATCTTGGAAATTCCGATCAACTTCCATGTATCTTCATTATTGAGGCTGCCGCCAAAGTCTTTGTTGTGTTTCTTTATTTTTTCCTTTGCCATCAGCGATTTTTTGGTAGTTAATCTCCGTCCTGCCACGCCACCAATCTGTTTTCCCTTCAAACGTGCTGTCTCTATTCCTTCTTTCGTCCGCTGGTGTAAATCAGCCACTTCTTTTTCTGACTGTTCAAACGCAAGCCTAATTTGTTGTTTGGCTAAATCAACAGCATATTCGTTCAGGGCATCAAGAATAGTATTCAGTAGCTTATCTGTTGCCTGATTTCCTGTACTAAGTCGAACCTCGATCTGTTTTTGAATTGCCGTTTTATATACTTCAGTATTAATGTGTGGTTCTTTCAGAAAAACCAAATTGATGCCTTGATTAAAAAGTTTCTCGTAAAGCTCGCACCCCTCATCAGCATTACGGCTCATTCTGGAAACTGAATCAAATATAATAGTATCATCCTTTTTTATTTTTTTCAAAAGGTTATCAAGTTCTTTCCTTCCCTGAAATTTTGTTCCTGTAAAAACTTCTTGTACTATTATTGCCTGCGGATATTTTGCTTTTATGTTTCTTATCTGCCGATCTATTGACTGTTTTACTGTACTTATCCTGCCATAGCCATATTCTTTTCCCACTGTAACCCCTCCTTTTAGTATTGCAACGAACGTTCCTTCGTTTTAATACTTTTATGATAACACATATACATCCTTATATCAAGAGTTTTTAGTACTTTTTCTGATTACGTTCGTTTTATTACTTCTTCCTCCCTATTAAATCCTGATCGGAGTCATTCTCCACTAGATAAATCAAAAAAGCACTTACAGACTTTCCTATTTAGGGTTATCTATCAGTGCTTTTTATATGTGGTTTTAATAATTAATTATCCATATTATTTAGTTCTGCGCCCACTGGTATAAAATCAGGAATCGCTTCAGCCAACAGCTTATTGACAAGACTATTAACGCTTTCTCCCTGATTAGCAGCAAATGACTTTATACGCTCTCGTTCTCCCTTGTTGACCTGAATCGCAATTCTATCATAGTTTCTCGCGTTATATGCATTTTTAGCAACTGTCTGTGAATTTTTACCATCTTCTCTTTTCTTCAACGCACCCACCTCTTTTCAATACATTTTGTTATACACATAATATCATAGTTTTTGTTCGTGTGCAAGTATATGTTGTTTACATTAAAGGAATCTGTTCTTGAAAAAAACCGCCATATTCAGGCGGTTTTTCAGGTACTTTTTTATATCACAGCTTTGTATCTAATTTTCATTTTTCGCTATTTTATATATAATCGTCTGTACTGTGTTACCCTTTGATAATCTATAAGGCTACCCAAGTCTGCTTCAAGTCGCTTTGTATCAATCGTGCGCCGCTCTGCTGTGGCAACCTTAACTGTGAAATCACTTCCTGTCTCTGTTATCTTTTCGTTTATATCCATATAAGAAATAATTTCTCGCTCTGCATCCTTTAACTGCTCTTCAAGCTCTTCTTTCAATGCCTTTAACCCTCTGTAGTCATTTACGATTGCCTCAAGCTCTTTCATAGTTCTACACATATTTTTTACCTTCCCTTCTCTTTTGGTTGGGGTAGCCTCAAAATCATCTTCGTGTCTATTGCCGCCGTCATCGTTGGCTCACAGGTATATGGCTTTTGATTTATTGAGAGGCTTTCGGCTCTCTCGGCTGCTCCCTTGTTTGATTATGATTGAATTATAGCACAGTATTTATACGTGTGCAAGTAGTAATAGTAAACAAATTTATTTCCCTTCAGATAGATATTTCTGTGAATTATTTATACTTGTACACGTATATATAAAAGTATATAATATGTTTATCAATAAAGTTTGAACATTAATATTTAAAAGGTAGTGTCAAGTAGTCTATGAAAATCTGGAGCCAGCAAAAAGGCTCCGAAGAACCTTGAAAATTGCAGATATA
>CANQVH010000043.1 GCA_947627245.1 uncultured Lachnospiraceae bacterium
GCATCTGCAGGCGTAGGTGGCAAATCTGACCTTCTTTTCCGGATCATATGACGCGGCCGCTTTAACAAGGCCAATCAAGGCCTCTGAAACAAGATCGTCGTATTCGATATGGGCATTATAGAACCGCCTTGCCATCCAGAATGCCAGCCCAAGGTTCTGCTCGATCAGTTTGTCTCTTGCTGCTTTATCCACAATCCTCTCCCCCTCTCATGTCCAAGGGCAAACTTTCCCACCATGGCGCCAGCACCATATCCAAAATGACAGCCCACTAGAACATATAGTTCAGGTCAACCCCAACTGTGCCCTCCATCGGACCTCTGCAAACCATGATCTCAGCCGCTCCGCATAACATGTCTTTGAGAGCCTGCCCAATATCCTCCGGAACGTCATCGTTGAGGACAATATGGTCCGAATACAATAGAATCCGGCCATAGTTTTTCTCATCTGACTCAATTACCAGATTGGAATGGGTCCAGCGTGCAAAGCTGTCCGCACCATCCCAAAGTGCCTTGAATGCCTCAAGGCTGTCCTTGTCCGGCTCATGAGCTTCCTCTCTTTTCTTACAACTCCTGATCAGTTCCTCTGCCTCCTGCATCAGATCATTGTGCCTTCTCACTCGTTCGTTTTCCTCAAGCCTGGCTTCCTCCTTTTCCATCGTTTCCATTGCTTCCTTTTCGTTTTTCAAAGAATTGCTGTAATAATTTGCCTCCCTGCGCACCTCTGATCCCTCCTCTTTAATTAGTATTTCATCGCCTTTGTTCCGGTCTTCTTGTAGAGAAGAACTATGTACCTGCACTTCGCCCACATTATGGGCGCGGAATGCGAGCCGATCTCCATCATATACCAGCAATGGTCCTGCTACTGCAGGTGTTCGGAAATATCCCTTTGAGATCGACAGGTCTTTATCCCCGCCTCCCATGAGATATGCCCTGGATAAAAGGATGTCCCCTGCTCCAAACAGATAAAGGTTAAACGAGCATCCAAGCTGTCCATATATCTGCTGAAGCAACGGCTCAAACCTTATGATCCCGCATGCATATTTAGACGCCAGGGCTGTCCTGAATCGGAGCCCCCACATCTGATGCCGTGTGTCACTGGCGTCTGTCCTGAACTGATCTATAAGCTCAAACCCATACCCCATCTCCCTTCCCAGGTTGCTCCATGCTTTCTCCGTCACTACATCTGCATTTTTATTCCAAAACAAAAGCAGGTCATGTGTCACATACGCAGTGATGCTGCTCAATTCGCAGATCCGCTGGAAGTCTATGACCAGCGCAAACGAATAAGCCGACTGCCTGACGGTTACGCACTGTGTAGAGATGGTTTCCCGCTCCTGCTCATTGAGCAGCATTGGGTAAATGTGGAACTTGACATGCTCGTATGACGATAGCAATACCTCCATCATGCTTTCCTGTACGTGCTTCAAATTCATCCTCGGCCTCCTTTCGTATTCAGGCATCGACACGATGGCCATTGCTATCAACCCCATAGGGTTCATTTATGAGTAATGAATGACCATTGTACAGAAGATCTACTGCCACGTTACGGCCATTGTTGAAGCCGGCATAAATCCCATCCCCGTCGACTCGATCCAGAGATCTAAGTGTGAAGCCGATCAGCGGACACAGATCCAAAACTCCTTTGACCTCCTTGAGGGTCTCTTTTCTGGTGCTACTACTGTTGCGATTTGTCTCTTCAGCGTTCATATACTTCTCCTTTCTGCATATCAATTATTATAGTTATGTTTATATCTGTTATAACTATAAACGATATATTTATATCTGTCAATAGACAACGTTATATTTTTTACTATTTGTCAAAAATAGTCAAATTTATATCTGTTCATTGCCGTCAAAATGTGTTATATTTAACAAAACAGATTCCATACAGGAAACGAGGTGATATTTTATGAGTTTGGGAACAAACCTCCGTCGGTTAAGAACAGCCATGAACCTGACGCAGAAACAACTTGCAGAGCGGGCCGGCATAAGCGAGATATCTGTACGCTACTATGAAGCGGATCACCATAAACCGAAAATGATAGCATTGCACAAACTGGCTACCGCATTAAATTGTGATCCAAACGAATTGCTGGATCTTCCGATCAATATACCGAGCGTGATACCATCCGATAAAAGCACGCTGAATGCTTTAATAAAGGAATATGCAAAAGAAACCGGCCGGGAGTTTTCTCCGGAGGACATAGATTCTGCTGTCTTTATACAGTATCTGGAATGTTTGGGCTACAGTGTAGCCGTATACAGGTACTCGAATGTGTTAAAGTATGATATGCACCCCACTGACGAAAATGACTTTTTGGTTTTGATCAAGGGCCAGGGGCATTCATTATCGTTACATCGGAGCGATTTCCTGGAGTTCCAACGGAATGCAGGTCAGATTATTCAATACGAAATCTATCGGCAGGCACAATCTCAGTCAAAATGATCCGCGAAACCTTTATACTTCGCATGGGAGCTTATCACAATGTGCTATGAAAAGAAATTAATCGCCACTGGCTCAAATGCCATGAGAATCCTCCATACTGTCCTTGTTTGTGTACTGCTACTTATCACAGGCAAAGCGATCCGGGCTGATAGTCCTGAACTGCACCTTCACCTCCTTGATGTCGGGCAGGGGCTATCCGTACTTGTGCAGTGCGACGGACAATACCTTCTGTATGATGGCGGTGGCCGTGACGCGTCATCTTTTGTAGTGAGCTACCTCAAAGAGCAAGGAGTTGAGAACCTCAGTTATATGATCGCCTCGCACTATGATGATGACCATCTAAACGGACTCGTTGGCGCACTGCATGTCTTTGATATTGAGATGATCCTTTCCCCGGATTATAAGGCGGATACCAAGGTCTACCGCTCCTTCCTGTCTGCTGCGGACCAGTCCGGTGCATCCTTATTGCATCCTGTACAGGGGGACAGCTTTGATTTCGGTGCCGCAAAGATCGATATAACAGGCCCAGCCAGTTATGACTATCCTGCTGAAAATAACAATTGCCTTTGCATCAGGATCTCATACGGGGATGTCAGTGTCCTGATCTGCGGAGATGCAGAAGCACAGGCCGAGGAGGACATGGTGAACTCTGGCATCCCGCTGGAATCCGATATCTATGTTGTCAACCATCACGGCAGCGCCTCCTCAAACAGCTTCTATTTCCTTGACCATGTGGATCCAGGATATGTCCTCCTGAGCTGCGGCAAGGATAACCCTTACGGGCACCCGGATCTCGAAGCCATGGAAAGGCTTCAGTCCCTCGGCTGTACCCTCTATCGTACAGACCGGCAGGGAACCATTGTCCTGCATTCAGATGGAAGTTCCGTCTGGTCTGATCTTGAGCCCTGCACAGACTGGAGCAGCAATGAAGACCAGTCCCAATCCGAACAGCCCACATCCGAAGCTGCCTCAGGCATCGGATATATCTGCAACACAAATACCAAAAAATTTCATTACGAATTTTGTGACTCCGTCAAAAAAATGAAAGAAGAAAACAAGCTGTTCACCACTGAGTCAAGGGATGAGTTAATCTCCCAGGGCTATTCACCCTGCCAGAACTGTAATCCTTAATGGACATACTGGTTCATGCCTGAGCATTTTGGAATACTTTAATGTAATCATCCACCACAATTTTGAAATTAATCCTCAATTCACTTATCGTCTGCCCCTCATATAGCAATAATGCCCTGTCTTCTTCTACCTTTCCATAATAGAACCTGCCGTCTTTTGAACGTTGCACACTGCCTTGGTAGCCCCGATACCTCAGAATTCCCTGCATACTTTTATTCCAATATTGCTAGTCCGTATATTAACGGCACCAATGTTATACGCTCTGCATATCTTCCAACCCGCAGATTGCCTGACTCTCTTAAATGAAAGCCCGGACTGCCTGGATTTTAGGAAGAAAGGATGGCAGTCCGGTACAATCATGTTTTCGAGCCTGTACTGCCGGGCCCAGATACCACCGGACCCGGCAAGGCTCCCACGTTAGGAACCAAAAATCGGAAGTGGCAAAATATGTTGGATAAGGAGGAATCTGCCACAGAGTTGTCCTTTTGGCATATACACTGTACAAGATATCGCGCCGTTTGTATATTGACATAATGGTAAAGAATTCAAAGCCGGAAGATTCCTATTTTTGTGCAATTCATCTTTTTCTTTCTTGTATAAAAATTTCTCATAAAGCCTTGTTGCTTTATCACAATATTGTTATGGTTCCGCATTATTGTATTGTGAAAAATCACTTTTTCATTTTTCTTGTATAAAAATACTGTAGCAAATAATTTCAAAAAATAAATTTGCTTCTTCCCAAAGTACTTTCTATCCCTGTGCCAGTTCCCGTAAATGTGCCAGCAACAGTTCGTTATTATGTTTGGCTTGCTCTAAAAATGGCTGATCCAAATCATATTCGGAATATCTGAACTTCATGAAGAAAAACATCGCTTCATTTTTCCTTGAGTCAGGAATCCTGCGTAATAGCTTGCTGATTTCGCTGGTAACTGCAACATTCTCATTAACAAAAGCCCGATCTTCTATACTAAAATTTCTTTTCATCCAATCGCGTGCCTTTATTTTCCGCCCACTGAAATGATGTGTCTGTTCCATGCTCAGATAATAATTAAATGAACCAGAGCCATTAGGCTCTGCAAAAAAAGGATAAGCCCGGCAAGTCAGTGGTTTGGCTTCCTGAATAGTACACATATTCTCTCTCAGAAAAATGCAGGCATCCTCCGGACCAGTAGTCTTTAACACATATATAAAATATCCGCATTTGTCCAAAAGAACGGGATCCGCATATCGGCACAATATCTCTTCCATGTTCACCGGTTCAGTTTCCTTCCTTTGGAAGAACTGTGCCAACCGGAAAGCATCTGAGCTGTCTACCGGCACACTCTTCTTGATATGCCGGCAACATGCCCCGCATTTTTGACATTCAAATGCTATCCGCTCATTCCATTGAACAGGTTTTGCCTTTATCTTAATGACTGGCTGCTCTCCTGTATCAACCATTTCCGGAAGTGCG
The DNA here is from genome assembly GCA_947627245.1 of uncultured Lachnospiraceae bacterium. Taxonomy (GTDB): domain Bacteria; phylum Bacillota; class Clostridia; order Lachnospirales; family Lachnospiraceae; genus Choladousia. The sequence goes on from CANQVH010000043.1 coordinate 5,030, forward strand.
GATGTCATTCCTGATAGTTCTCGCAGGCTGTCCATATTACTTTGGAACTGCGAAAAAAAGTCACCTTCCGTGTTATAATTAAGGCACATGAAATACAAGACTGTATTCCAAAATAAATTCATCTTATTCTCATCTAGTATCTTTCCCAACTTTGTGCAGGCAAGGCTAAGGTCGACGATGACCTGTTGCCATACACGGAAAACCTCATCCTCCAAAGGAATTCCAAAATTATCGAGCCAATCTCGTAGCGTATGTATTTCATTCCCATCACCACATTTCGGATCGGCGAAAAAATACTCTATTTTCGTTCCATCCCCGGATCCATCTGCGTCACGAATAGCCGCACGGCCAATCGGAAACATCGCGCAGACAACCGGTTTCACCTCATGGATCAAGCACTTTTCTCCAGCGCTGTCAAGGAAAGGGCACCGCCTATCTTTCCCGACAGGCTTCAGCCTTACAACTGGTATGTGGGATGAATGTCCAATATATACCTCCCCATATTTTTCAATTAACTCCTCAGGCGTAATCCCAAGCTTCCTTGCGATATAAAAAATGTCCTTTGCGTTCAGCAGAATATCTTCGCGGTTGATACAACATTGTCCACACTGGGTACAATGGAATCGGAATGTGTCATCCGGCCTCAGCTTATTGTTTTCTATCGTCTCAATCAGCTTATCTTTCATGAATATAATCCGCCTTTCATCATTCTTATTGGATAAATCCTCACTCTTCGGCATCAGTGTCCATACTACGCCAACCATAGCATTTTCGTAATTTGGAAAACTTCGCATTTAATACTTTAGGTTGATGAATCTTTAGAATAATTAGTTCGTCGTCATCATAGCAATGTACACTCATATACACGGTACAGCCTTTCCTGTCAGCCAGTAAGTACACAGACTGATACGACGACCCCAATGCGTTCCTCTCTTCCTTTACCATAACGCCCGCCTGCTCCATTTTGTTTCTTATGTTTTTACCGGTACGATCCATATCGATCATAGGATAGCTGAACATTGTATTTCCCCTCTCAACGCACTCTGCCCATTTCTGAGCCCTCAACTTCCATTACGAAGTTTTCAGCATCACGCTCTCCTTCTTTCAATATTTGCTATTCTGTACCATAGGTATCCGTATATGCGTTTCTCCGGATATGACTCGCTGATTCCCATGCGTTCCGCTGTAGCCTGCTGTGTCATTCACTCACCGTCCCTGCGGCCGATACCGCAGCGCATGCGGATCAGCTCCTGCCCACTCCGCGAGCGTTCCAATAGCCGATAAAAGCAGCTCCCTTTCCTCATGTGCCTCCAGCTTTTGTAAGATGACATCCAGTTCCGTTTTATATGTAATCCATCAGCGGCTCGATCAAGACCACCCTCTCTCTAGGCGGCTAGTTCTTAGGCGGCTTCACGCTCATGTCATAATCACAGTAGCAGATCCGTTCCCCATCAAAATGGGGAATCAGGCCTGAAACCTTCGGCGGGTAGCACCTGTCCCACCACAGCGGGGTGCCTGCATTGATGCCCACCATGTCTGCCGCCTTGCAGAAGTACAGGTTCTTTTCGTCCGCCCCGAACAAGTATACATTAAACGGTCCAAGCTGGTTGCTCACCTGCTGTAGCATTAATATTGAACTCAGGATCCCGGCAGCGTATTTGGCAGCCAAAGCGGCATTGAAATGAATGCCGTACATGAGCAGGCGCCCATCACAAACGTCAGCGCTGCTACAGTCCGAAAGCTGGAAACCGTATCCGGCCTCCCGCTCCATGTTTGCACAGGCCCAATAAGCAACCTCTTCGGCCGATTTCTGCCATGACTCGAGCATGTCAATAGTTACTTCCACTATGACACTGCTATTGCGGCACACATATTGGTAGTCTGCCACAAGTACATATAAATGCGATGCACATGTGATCGTCACGCATTCCGGATCGAGGTTTTCCGCTTCAATGTCTGTCAACAAACGGGCATATATATACCACTTCACTTCATCAAATGATGTCATCAAGACCTCCTGCATACAATTAGTTATCATTTCCAGTTGCATTTTCCATGCTCTCCTTTCTTAATCCAGTTCCCATCCAGTATGGGCAGTTATATACAGGGACACACCGTCAAAAAGCATATCCACTGCACACTTCCGTCCTTTCTCCAAAGAGATATAAATGCCATCTCCATCTACTTTCTTCAATCCTATGACCGAAAAGCTGATCAAAGGACATAAGTCAATCACGTCATCGATTTTAGTTATTTTGGCTCTAAATGTACCGCTGGTTTTTGATATATCTGCAATGCTTAGTGTCCTCCTTCTAAATAGCAGTACTCAAGGCAAAGCTGTATCCATCCGGCACTGTTGGCCTCTCCTTTGAAATCCTGTTTGCATGTAGCTTCTGAAACAAATGAAATCCATGCAACATTTTTCTGTAAGTAAGGAAAGGCAGCACAAAGCAGTAAGAGCCCTGAAACTCGTGCTGCCATTCCAACGGATATGAAAATAGATCCGGAAGCAACTCTTTATTCCATTTTCTTCAGCTCATCGACAACTTTCGACAGTGCATATTTCCCAATTGTTGTGATCTGCCGCTGCCATGCCCCTTGTGAGGGTGCCCATCGGAAACCGTTACTTTTCAGAATATCCCGTACTTCCTCATCCGGTTTCCCATCAAAAATAATCTGGTATCTCATGGCTTCTGTATTTTCAATCACTCTAAAAGTCTGATAGTCCTTCTGCGTAGTTCCCTTTTCTTTGGCCATCTTCAGCCGTTTCAGCCGCTCCTCGACCCGATGGATGTTCGCATTGTTATTAGTCAGTTGGTAGCTTGCATAGCCGATCCTTCCACAGAAGTCTGGCTTACGCAGCTCAATTATGGCCTCCTCGCTGTATCCCATCTCACGAAGCAAATCGTCGCCGGCCTCCGTGTCCTTCAATCGGATAGCTTTATTCGCTGCCTTCATCTGTTCCTGAAGGTTTTTCATGTTCTCCAGCTTCTCTTGCAATTTCTCTATGGCCTTTTCGTCATCCGACCTGATTGCTTCCCGCCCGTACAGGATGTTTTCAATCTTCTGGAGGATCCCCTGCACATACTGGTAAAACTCATGGTTGCACTCCCATGCGGCTACCTGCTTCTCCTTTCTTCTGGTAGGGAAGTTGGATCCCCCGCTTACCTGTACAGAAGGGCACATCATGCCGATACTGGCTTCCTTGTTATAGTATTCTGCCATTTTCATGGAATAGCGCTCCGCAAGCCTGTATGCCCGTTCCGCTTCCTGGGGCCGCATCTCTACAACTTTATCCGCAAGGTCGTAAGCCTTGTCTGCAGCCGCCTTGTAAGCATCTGTAGTGCTTCCTTCCTTATAGTCACTGAATGACATCATGTCGTGCGCTATTCTTGCATTATTCTCGTTTATCCTGAAATATTTTCTCTCCGCCTTCATTCTATATCCTCCATAGATAAAATGTCACTGCTGCATTTAATGCTGCTTTCCCACCGAGCAACTGACACGTCACATGTTTCAGTCCCTCCGGCATTGCCAGTACACGTCCTTGTTCCCACAGAGGTGTCATAGGACGTCAGGAGTCTATTTCGTTCCTCTCAGATGATACTGCTATCTCTTGCCTCTTCACCTTGAATTCTCTCACTGGAATATGAACCACAATGGCAGGCTTACTGAAAAGCTTCCTGCCTTCAACAATTATATCCCAGCTTAAATTGAAAGTATGTAAACCACTGCTTGACATACCGCAATTTCTTGCACCGGCACAATCAATAATCCGAATAATGCATCATCAATCATTCAATGCTTTACTTTTTGGAAAAGAGTGCTATAATAAAAGGGCATAAGATATTTATATCTCATGTTCTATTGCACTCTACCATATTTCAATGATAAAGAACCTCTCTAGGACAAGGGTATAGTATGCCCAAATTTATGTCCGAGGAGGTTTTTTATATGTATATTGTAAATCAAGATATTGCTGCCTATCTTAACGCGGTCCTTCAACGGGGGTTTTATGATTTCTCGCAAACTTACAAGGAAAACAAATGTCAGTTCGACGTTCATATGGATCCCCTGGATTTCCAGCTTGCGCTCAACCGGGCAGCGTGTGAGATGGAGCAGGCTCGCGAGTATGCCCACAGAATGAGCCTAAGCTATGACAGGGAGAATGGCGGCTTCTATTGCTTTACGCAGGAAATCCTGTGTACAGAACGAGAAGCACAGGACCGTATTTTTCTGCAGCATTTTATGAAAGGCAAGAAATACAGAGTCGTTTTTGTGTACCCAGAATATACACAGACGGAGGATGAAGCCCCTGCTGTCAAATACTGTTATACCGTGCCGCACTGGCTCTCTGACAACGTAGAGCGGATACTATGCCTTGCATTATTCCGTTTTCACAGGAAGGGCGATACATTCCATGTATTCGCCACTCCCGCTCTATTCAGCCGCGTAATGGAGCGTGCCTATTGCGCGGCGACGCAAGACGACGGCCTGAAACGCTTCAGCCAGTCAGAGGTTGACCGCGGATACAGTCCCTGGGAGGATATTGACGATTTCGTCTCATGTGATCCGGATGATCCCATGCACAACAAGGAGATTATCGTGGATATCGATGGCCGGGAGCTCTTTTCCCTTGATTTTTGAAATGAATACATAGTATCAAAAAGCTGCGAGGCTTGTTCCCCGCAGCTTTTCCTATTCTTGCTATATTATCTGATACGTCACCAAGCTCTAAGCAATCTTCAATTTATCAGCCGCCCAACAACCTAAAATCTTTTTGCAAGTTCCTGAGCTGTCATAATCATGCACTCCATCCCGTATATCGGAGCCGGCTAAGATTGAACGATTCAAAATCTTCGTCAGTTAACCCATACCTGTCTCTGATGTTGATTGCATATTCCTGGGAGTCATATATGCTGTGTCCTCTTCCGTTTATAAATCCTGTAACTATAACATAGTACTTTCCGTCCGCCTTCACCAATGTCATTCCATGATCGTCCGGACTTCCACATGGGTTTGCAGGAATACCTGCTTCAAGGCACAGATACCCCACTAAATGCCTGCTCGCCATGCAGTCCCCGACGCCCTCAATAAACATCTGTACCCAATTCGGGGTTGATCCTCCAGTTGGAAAATAGTAGGGCAGATTCCCAACATACTCTGCGATTTTTACCATCTTCTCGTATTGCGACAGTCCTGGTGGAAGATTATCCTTTACCCATTTTCCAAGGTTTTCGTGCGCCCATATCCAATTGTAGTCAATATTAGTCGCTTCAATGTCAAAATATACAGATCCCCCGCCTACTGCTGGCGCTGAGGTTTTTACACGAACCCATTCGGTACCTTCCGTATATGTCGGTGAAATAACCCCATTTTTTTCACTATCATATGTTCGCGACTCAATACGAACACATTCGCTTGATTTATATATTGAATTCTCGTCATATTCCGTTCTCAGGACTTCATGCGACGTTATTATATACTTAAGCGGCCCTGTCAGTGTAACCTTCTCTTTATCAGTACAGCCCTCTGGAAGTGCGATAAACTGGCTATGATTCATAACTTCAAATTTTAGTTTATTAATGGATAAGTACTGCTTGCATTCCGTGCATTGCCATCTTGATTCATCAACTCTTTCAAAGGAATGTGCATCGGGATTAATATCTCCCCTACTAACTATTCTGGTTGCAGTGCATCCTCCGACCTTACATTTTTGCTTCACCATTTCAGGCGAAGCACAGGTTGCTACGGATACTTGTTCACAATAAACTGTGTCCCATATATGTGAGGTATGACCATCTATATTTAGATTTACTTTGCACTGTGCTGCTACCCCCGATCCATCATTCGCCATTGCAGTAATTGTATAATCGCCCAGTTTGGATTGCAGAACATTAAGACTTGCAATTGAGTTATTCGGTCCATTACATGTTACGTCAAGGACCTTCGGATCCGAACTCTGCCATGTCAGTTCCTGGTTGGATGCATCCAACGGAAGTACCGTTGCCGATATTGCATTGCTAACATAAATAGTGCTTGATATATCTATCGAGAGCGCCTGTTTGTCCAATTCTATAGACGCAACTTTTTTGATCTCGTTAGTTTCATTCGGTGTTTCTCCCTGTTCTTTTTCCTGCCTGCCTAGGTTTACACATACTGTACACGCGGCTTTCTTCTTTGGATTATCCTTTACCGATACATAAACTAAGCAATTTCCGTTTCCTACCGGCCTAACCACACCCTCCTGATCTACAGTGGCAACCCGCAGGTCTGTGCTATACCATTTTAACTTCTTCGCGGCAGCTTCAACAGGGTAAATATTCGGAGCTAATTTAAAAGACGTATGGCTGTCAGTAAATGTAATAGTATGATTTGATAATCTTATTCTCTTAACAGCCAGTTCTTTCACCGTAACCCTACACTTGAGTTTCTTTTTCCCAATTTGGGCAACTATAACCGCCGTCCCTTTTTTTCTTGCAGTTATTCGGCCTTTCTTGTTTACAACAGCAACCTTCTTATTTGAAGAAGACCACTTTATTTTCCACTTTATTTTCCCCTTTACATGTTTCACCTTCAGTGTTGTACGCTTTCCAGGCTCCAATGTAATTTTCTTTGCACTTAATTTAGGGGCTGCTGCACTGGCCGATGTCCCTAATGCCCCTGCGAAAACCATTACGAGCAGTAAAAAGACCATTGTATAATATCTGTTTACCTTATTCATGTTCCTCTCGCCTTTCTTAAATACAGCAATACATCTATATAATTTCCTGCTTTACTGTTTTCGTTATCAGTTATAAGCAATTATATAATATGTTATTGCATATATCAATATTATGCTTATCATAAATCTCGCACGAAAATTGAAATTTTAAATTCCACACTCCCGATCCATTGTGGAATTTAGTACTGCACAATTAGATTTTTGTCTTTCACACGAAAGACTGGCTATCCATTCCTGCCTTGACCGCCTTGTACCAAAATCCGGTTTCCCTGTCAAGGGCTTGCCATTAGGGGCGTATGCCCCCTTGACAGGTGAAACTGGCATTTTGGTATCATTACCAAGAAACAGGAAAAACAAATCACCCAACAATGGAATTTACTCTTGCACATGTTTAATCTGAATACAGAAAATGCTTGACACAAAATCTATTATTTGGGTTAAATTTTACTTCTACATTTAGTATGTGACCATTAAATTGCACTGATAAAACTTAGTAAAATCTACAAATTATAAACATTAAGTGGAATTTACTTTTGCACTGGAATTTACTTTTTCAAGTTACCCATAAATCTCGCATTCGATTATTTTCTTATATGTCTCCCCTGTTCTTAGAATTCGTATTTCCTGCCATCTATGTGGATAATTGACTATAGCATCCATATATTTTGAACCGAGCTCTTTGTTACCAGATCCGGCTCACAATGCCGGATCTGGCAAGAGCTTAAAGTTTGCAAAAACGGCAGGAAAAAATGTGATAAGGAGAACCTGCCATGTTGTCGCCTTATTCGCAAATACATTACATGATAATTCAAAATACTTATATTGACAAAACACATAAAAAATCAGCAATGTTGAAAACCCGTTTTTGTGCAGCTTCTCTTCAACTTGCCTGTATGGATACAGTCATTGGGAGGATATTGACGATTTAAACTCATTTGATTCGGATGATCCCATGCACTACAAGGAGATTATCGTGGATATCGATGGTCGGGAGCTCTTTTCCCTCGATTTTTGAAATGAATACATAATATCAAAAAGCTGCGAGGCTTATTCCCCCGCAGCTTTTCCTATTCTTGCCATATTATCTCAACGGTCAGCACGTGTCATACTGGATATGTCAGAAAAATCAATGTATTTCACTTCCCCTATATCTCCGGTGGATGCATTCGGGCACACCTGGAATCGTCTCGTTTCGCCATCATACGTTAGTTCCGCATAATAATGGGTACGGGACCATTCAGGGCTGTTCATTGGATAATCCCCAAAGCAATTATGGATCTTAGTAAATCCGCCTATCCGTTCCGCTATGCGGCAGAGCACAGTCGGTGTAGTATACGAATCCCAACGATAGGTCTTAAAAAATGGCCCGTTTGGTACCGAGGCAAGGGTTACATTCTCCTGATTGCTCTGCACCACATATTTGAACAATCCAGGAGTAGTTAAGTAATTACAAATCGCATCCATTTTTTCAAAAGGTCCCATGCTAGGAGTTGTATATTTCAGAATCAGGTCATCAATCCATTCATCACACGCCTGTTCATAATCTTTTATGACCCAATTAAAACTGCTTACAACACGATATCCCTCTGCTGCATACTCTCGAAGCTGAATCTGCCTCGTGCCAGATTCCGCAAATTTGATATACCCTACATAACCCCCTGCTACTTTTTTCAGAAGCTCATCATAATCACTCTTCTGTAAATACTCGATATCATCATAATAGTGGTCCTTTCCCGAAAAAATGGGAGTCTTAAAAACACTTTCATCTCCGGATATCAATCCTATCGAACTTGGATCTGGGTTATCTGTCTTTATGTATACTACCCGCTGAATGCCGTTATAAACCTCTGTCCCCGTCTTATCCAGGAAATAAACTTCGTATGAATACGTTGGTTTTGCATCGGATTTCAAGGAATAATTTGGTATAATGACCTGACCAACTGTTCCCCATGGCCCACATATTTTCTTGTTTCCTATTATCCGGAATGCCCGTACTTTATAGTAAACTGTACCACTATTACTCGTCGGGAAATCAAGCACTCCATATCCCCTTCCGTTATATTCATCAATTGTAGTATCTACACGAAAAGATTCGTCAAAATCCCTCGATGAACACATGTAGACCTCATATCCCGTATACGGATCGTCCGGTCCAAATGTACCAGGGCAAATAAAAACTATTCGGCTATCAGAATAATACACATTTTCAACAACAGGTACTGGTAGAGAATAATCCATGTCCGAATCATTTAGGTTAAAACTTTCATAATAATGATTAATTACTTGTGTAACCGTAACATTCGAAGTATAAGTTCTATCATAAATATCTGTGATTGTTACCACTGTTTCCCCAGGATTAACCCCAAGAATTTGCATACTTTTTCCCGAATAACTCACCGATACAATGTCAGATCTTGAAAAAGAAATGCTCTTGATTAAGTCATCAATCGGGATATTAAAAGAATAGATGTAACTCCCCCCAAGATTCAGTTTTAAATTCTCTGACCACTCAGGATAAAAAATTAACGGCTTTGGTTCTTTTTCCTGCTCCTCCCCTTCACCGGGATTCGAGTCTTCTCCTTCTAAGCCATCTTTCCCGGAATGACTTGGGCTTTTGGCAACCGTAACCTTGCACTTTAACCTTTTGTTTCCAACCCGTATTATCACATAGGCCATTCCAATCTTTGACCCTGTAACTCTATAACGATACTTACTTATCCTTGTAAGTCTAAGTATCTTAGATGAAACGCTCCATTTTACAGTCCCAGAATCGGCATTTTTCAAAGACAAAATAAATGTTTCACCTTTTTTTATCGTTTTTGATTTCACTGACAATGCCATTGTATTCTTGACTGTCAGCCTGCAGATGTACTTTTTATTATTCACTCTGGCAGTGATTTTTGTTTGCCCTGCCTTTTTCCCTGTAATTACGCATACAGCACCTTTCGCTTTGATGGATGCGACTGCCTTGTTTGAGATCTTCCATGAAATCTTTGCTCCAGATGGCGCATTCTTAATCTTGATCTTGCATCTGAAACCTTTATTCACTGTCACATTATTTTTGCTCAGGCTCACTTTTCCCTTACTACTTTTTGCACTGGCCACCGAAACACCACTCGGCATTGGGTAAATTGAATTATTTGGTGCCAAAAAAATAGCCACCCATAAAACCATCAGTACAAATATTCTGTGCCTAAAACACCGCCTCTTTCTTTCTCCTGTTCTGCCATAACTAAACATAAAACCATCTCCTTCAACAATTTGCTAATATACTGTTACTATATTAAAGGTATCCTGCATCAACATGATACTTCACCTTCTTCTCAATCTGCAAAACTCTATCATCTGCAATTATATTCCACGTCTTTGCAAATATCAATATTGTACTTATCATAAATTTAGCATTCGTATTTCCTGTCATCTGTGTGGATAATTGACTATAGCATCCATATATTTTGAACCGAGCTCTTTGTTACCAGATCCGGCTCACAATGCCGGACCTGGCAAGAGCTCAAAGTTTGCAAAAACGGCAGGAAACAAATGGGATAAGGAGAACCTGCCACGCTATCTGCCCTATTAGCAAATATACATTACATGATAAATCAAAATATTTATATTGACAAAACACATAAAAAATCAGCAATGATGAAAACCCGTTTTTGTGCAGCTTCTCTTCGACTTTCCTGTATAAAAATTTTTCGTAAATATCTGTGCAGGCAATATAATTTTCCGCCATCTGTGACAGCAGAAAATTATGCAAAAATACTTTTTACATTTTTCCTGTATAAAAATTCCACAAAAAATTTTATATTTTTGTATCTGTTAGGCAATCTCCTTATTATCCAAGATCCTCTATTCCAAACAAACAGTCAAGTCAAGTACTCCTTTATTGACCCTCCTATTTCTTACGATCTATTATAGGAAAAAAGGAGGGATCTCTTTATGCTGCTACAGAAATCTGCGGTCAACATCCGACTTGCTAAATATGCAATCTCGACTGGCGATGCCTATATGTGTGATTTGGCTATATTCCATTGCCAGTGGGGACTCGAACGATTATTTATATTTATTCTCGAAAATTTCGGAGGAATGTCTGATGATCCCAGACTATCCCATACACATGATATGGCTATGCTGATAGACTGGGTAGATGCCAAAACAAATTTTAAAGTCCCAACCGAATTGAAAGAAATGGCAGATGATCTTACTGAGTGGCGGATAGCGGCCCGTTACGGAGAAGATCATGTGGGATCGCTGTCTACAGCCATTGATTTGATACGATTCTATGAAGATCTTCGGAATGAAATAGCAATAAAGCAGGAATAATGGATAAGCTCTCGGAATCTTGAGAATGCCGGCCAGACGCATCCGGAAGCCGCCGCTGCAGATGGCACGCTGTCATTGCCGATGGTAAAGTCCCCTTTATAAACCGGGGATGTCCCCATCCGGCATCCATGTCGATGAACGGAGTTATGCCATGGTCACAGCAGTACTCATAGTAAGCCATAGCATCGTGTGCAAAGTCCAGCAAGAGTTTGAAGACATTGGCCTGGCAGGAACTGTGGAGCATGGAGAACCAGCCATACAGGATATTCAGAGCTATGAGGAAAAATTGAAATATCAGTTATTAAACTTGCACAGAAGTTGAACAAAAGTTGAACAAAACTTAAACTAACCAAGAAAGGAAGCCAAGGCCGGCGCTCCCCGGGAAGATGCGCATTGGCTCCTTGGCAAAAGACAATGAAAATTACATGGTATAACGAATACTGCAATTCCTGCGGCGCGCAGCTTAATAGCTGGGACAAACGCCTATCGAAAACATTGGCATATAAATGTCCATGCTGTGAAAAGTGCATCGCCAAAGAGTATGACATGGATGTAGATGCGCTACGGGAGAAGTTTGAGGATATCTTTGGAATGCGGCCATGCATCGGGATCTGAGGTGGCGCGATGGCAGAATATAATCTTCTCACACAGGAGCTTTTGACACAAGGGTATACCGCGGAAAATTATCCGGATTACGTGAAGATAGCAAGTGGCGTGCTTGACGCAAAAAATCCCCTGCACAACATATACGGCGGATTTAATTATACACAAGAATACCGCAGGAAAATGGTTTTCAAGACTGGGTGCGGGTTGATGGTTATGGGCGGATATTTCACAGGGTCAATGTGGTACAAAGGAATTGAATGGTTGCCAGAGAATAATAACCCGGTTATTACCTGTCCATACAGAAAGCCTAAGTGCGACCTGAGAAGCCCGCTATTGAACGATGGCACGGTTGCTGGATGTATTCGCAAGATTTCTCAATGTGACTGCCACAAAACGGACGAGCCATACGATTATGAGCATAGTTTGGACAAGGCTCGCGACGAGGAATTTGCGGAAAGGAAACGGAAATACGATGAATTCAGCGAGAAAAAGAAAGGTCATGTATGCTACTGGCACATGGTTTATGACGAATTGACGGAGGAGTGGAAACAGGTTTATGACCCGATGATTTGCGCCAGAATGTGTACAAATACAGGCGGAGTTTGCAGTCTGTCGCACAAACCAGTCAGCAAAAAGAAGGGAAATGTCTTTTATGACGTTAAGCTTTCGTGGATCCGTCGGGATGGGACATTGTTTGACGGGGAACGGATTACGAAAATCAATAAAGGAGTCCGACTCTTTAAGAAGAATGTGTCTCTCACCATATGCGAGCAGGTTGCAAAGCGATGCAAAAAAGAGATTCTCGATAAGGAAAAGATCAAAAGAAACATCGATACTTTCCTTTATGGCTACGAGGTTGATGTCGTCAATATCCGCGCAGAGCAGAGGGAAAGCCGGGATCTGGAGCAGGACTTGAAGGACCTTGCAGATGGATTCGAAGTCACGCACGCCTCCGACGAGATAAAACGAAAAAAAGAAGAGAAACACGAGAAGAGAGTAAAAGCACAGGAAAATAAAATCGCAAAACTGGAGAAAAAGCTGATTGATGTCGGCTATTACAATCTGGAGGAATATTCGCTTGACCGCATCCACGCTGACAAGTGGCTCTGTGAGAAGCGGATCGCTGAGCTGGAAAAGATTCGCCGGCAGCGCGAGAAAGAAGAGCAGGAACAACCAGTGCAGATGAGTATATTTGATTTTTTGGAGGAAACATGTAATCATTGACGCCTTCGCCGGTGGAGGCGCAAGCGTAGGAATAGAGATGGCGCTCGGGCGGCCGGTTGACATCGCGATCAACATCCATTGTTCTTCAGAACTTTATATAACTGCTCTGCAAGCTCACGGTGCGCCTCCGGCGAAAGATGCAGGGAATCTTCTGCGGAGGGTTTGGTATACCTCGCTGCATCAAGGAAAATACAACCGTACTTCACAGCCGTCTTCCGATACCATTTGGGAAACTCTCTGGAGCGATCAATAGCATTCTCGCAGAAAGAACCATGGAAGTTTGAATTCCGTATCCCTTCTCCAATCTCTGGCGGAGATACCAGAATAATCTTCGGGGCAAAGCCCTGTTTCGCCTCGGTGAATTCCTGTATCACATGGATCAGGGTCCCGGCACCATCTGCAATCTCTTCCGCCGCAGCGCGAAAAACTTCCTTCAGGTCATTGGTCCCCAGCATCAGTATTACAAAATCTACAGGCTTATGGGTATTCAGGCAAGGTTTCAGATAACCCAGCCCGTTCTTCCACACTTCAACCGGATCGTCATAGACAGTCGTCCTTCCATTGCATCCTTCTTCAATCACCCGACAATTTTCTCCGAGCAGCTTCTGCAACCGGCCTGTCCAACGGACATCCTCGGGGTAGCGCATGCCATTCAGCGGATCATAGCCATATGTATTGGAATCCCCATAGCAGAGTACCGTTATTCTGCGATCCCGTATAGCGTCCTGCGTCAAATCTTCTGGCTCCTTTCTACTAGCGTTTTCAATAATTATATGGCATCCTTCTTTCTTCGTCAATTACCGTAACCAAAGAATACAAAAACCAAAATTGTTGCATGTTAAGGGGTGCGCAATTCGAAGATTCTATGGTAGAATAATAATGAAATCATATTGGAATCTCCTGTTGACAAGGTAAGCCTTTTATCAAAAAGAGCATTTCGGCAATCTGTTTTACTCATTGCCAAAATGCCTTTTCTTTGTGTAACAGCTTTTCAAAATTTATATCGTCGTCCGGAGTCTGCGGTCACATTCACAGGTTCCCAATTTTCTCCGTCAGTGCGCAGATCTCATCGATCATCCCGCCGATATATTCGATCGTATCCAAGAGCGGCTGATCCGTCGTGATATCAACCCCTGCCATCTGCGCCAGTTCCACCGGCGTCTTCGTGCCTCCCGCCGCCAGCATCCTCTTCCATTCGTCCACCGCTGTCTGTCCTTCCCGCTCGATCCGCAGACAGGCCTGAGTCGCCACGGTCAGTCCCGCGCTGTAGGTATAGGAATACAGCCCCATATAGTAATGCGGCTGCCGCATCCAGGTCAGCTCTGAACCGGGAATGATCTCCACCGCATCGCCCCAGAATTTCTCCAGCGTCTCCCGCATCAGACGGTTCAGCGTCTCCGCCTGTACGCTTCCGCCCGCCTCAATGATCCGATATACTTCTCTCTGATAAGCCGCCTCCAGCAGATGGGTAACAAAGTTGTGGTAGTAGGTATGTCCTACCATAGAGCTCAACACCCAGCGCCTGAACCTAGGATCCGGGTTGGTCTTCAGCAGATAGTGGGCCATGATCAGCTCATTCATTGTGGACGGCGCCTCGACAAAGTAGCCGGACACGTTGGTATCGAAATAAGACTGGGCCGCGTTGCACGCCTTGAAATGCCCCGCGTGTCCCAGCTCATGGGCCAGCGTAAATACATCTGACATCCGCTCGTTCCAGTTCAGCAGGATGTAGGAATGACTGCCGTAAGGACTGGCGCAGAATCCACCGGTGGATTTGCCCTGGTTCCTGGCGAAATCCACCCATCGGTCGCGGTAGGCTTCATTCACCATCTTCTGGTAGTCCTCTCCCAGAACCGAGAGTCCCTCGACGATATATTTCTGTGACTCCTCGATCGTCACCCGCGGATCATACTCCGGATCTACCGCAACCTTCAAATCCGCGTAGGTCATCCTCTCAAGGCCGTGGATCTTCTGGAGCAGGCGTGCGTATCTGCGCATATGGGGCGCCAGCTTTTCCATGATCAGATCGATCTGGCGGTTATAGAGGGAAATGTCCACCTTGTCCGTGAACAGATTCCGGTCAAAAACGGTTTCAAATCCCCGCAGATCCGCGAAGGTCTTCTCCATCTGCACCTGGGCCTGATATGCGGCGGCGGTCACATTTTCATATTCCCGCAGCTTCGCGTAAAAAACTTCAAACGCAGTCCGACGCACCTGTGTGCGCGGATCGTACTCATAGTCGTCCTCATAGAGCGAATAGCCCATCGGAAACTCCTGCCCGTCCACAGTGAAGGACGGAAATTTCATATCCGCCAGCTTGGCCATATTGTAAACCTGGTAGGGTGTGTTAAATGTATTAGCCAGCGCTGCCAGCGCCTTCTCCGCAGCCGCATCCAGACGATGGGGCTTCTCCCGCAGCAGATTTTTCAGATACTGTTTATTGTCCGTTGCCAGATCGATGGCCGCCCGAATCACGCTGTCATCCTGCTCAAGAATCTCGCTGTCGATAAAACTCAACCGGCTCTCGGCAGCGGACACCCTGACGCTGATCCGATCATTGCGCTCCTGGTTATGGGCGTCATAGTAATCCACCGATACCGACAGATCCGTGTAATTACAGACCAAATTCATCTGCTCGCACAGCTTCCTATACTCATCCAGACAGGCGTTGATCCGCTCCGGGGTGGTCAGCTTTCCTTTGTACTCCTCCTCGATCCTGCGGCTCGCTGCCTCCGCCTTCTCCATATCCGTGTACATATCTTCTTCGGTTTTATAAAGAGCCGATAAGTCCCATGTCAATTCTTCCGGGACGTCCTTTCTCATCACTGGTTTCATTCTGTATTTAATCTCCTTTAACAATTTCTCACTATTTAATCTTTGCCTTCGCGCTCGCCCCGCGCTTTCTGAAAAGCGTTGTATAAATCTTTTTCTTGCTTCCCGGCACTTTTATGACCGCCTTACTGCCGATCCCGGTAAAGGCCTTCTTTCCGACTTTCTTCAGCACCAGTTTCTTCGTCTTGACCGTGACCATTTGCAACTTCTTACAATTGTAGAAGGCCTGCTTTCCGATCCTGGTCACCCGCGCCGGTATAGTAATGCTCGTAAGAGCCGTACAGCCCAGAAACGCGCCATCTTTAATCTCAGTAATGGCTGCGCCGGCCTTTATCGTCTTCAGTTCGCTGCAGCCCTGGAACGCGTTCTTTCCGATGGACGTTACGTATTTTCCGATTACAACCTTCTTAATCTTTTTGTTGTTCTTAAACGCGCTCCCCGCTATGGAAGTGACCCTGCACGGCACATGATCGATCACCACCGTGTTCGGTATCACAACCGAGGTCTTCTTTTTATTGGACGGCGCGACATACTCTACCGTCATCACGCCTGAAACGCTGCCCTTCACTCTATAGCTTGCGGCAGAAGTACTGTCCTTTTCCACAGTTCCAACAGCCATGCTGCCTGTCTGCACCCCGGATCCGGATGACGTTTCCGGCTGCTGAGGTGCCTGCGGCTCCAACGTCTGCTGTGGCGCGGCCTTTATCGCAAAGCCTCCGGAAATCGTTCCTGTATAATTGCCTGTTCCGCTCAGCACGACCGTCGCTGTCCCCTCCGCCACGTTATTCTCATAGGCGGCAAGGAAATCTACATCCTTCGTCAGCGTCAGGTTTCCGAAGCGAACGGTGATCTGCGGCTCGATTGCAGAACCGGTGAATACCTGTTCAGAAATCGGCTCAAGCGTACAGTCAGACAGATCTGCCGGAAGAATCACGAACACAACCGTCCCGATCGTCCCGGAATAATTCCCTGTGCCCGCGATACTGCCATTCACGGTTCCGGCGTTGATATTGTCATCGTACATAATCGTGTAATCGGTATCCTGAAGCAGCTTTTTTCCGTTCCAAAACACCTCGACCGCAGGTCTGATCTGTGCCCCGGTATAGGTCTGATCCTCTACAGCGCCGACCGTACACTCACTTTCGGATATCCCGCACGGCGCGATCGCAAATGTCCCGGCCAGTGAACCAGAGTAGTTTCCCTTACCCTTCACGGTCACGTCTGCCGTTCCCGCATTGACATTGTTTTCATAAACCACTTCATAGTCCGTGTCTTTTTCCAGTGTCTTTCCATCCAGCCGTACCGTCACCTCCGGCCGAATCTCTTCGCCGGTATAAGTCTGATCCTCGATGGCCTGCAAAGTACCGCTGCCAAGATCGATCGGCACGATCTCGAACCGCACATGCGTCTTTCCCGTAAAATTACCAAACCCTTCAAGGGCGATATCAGCCTCGCCTATATCGACATTGTCCGAATACCCTGTCACTTTGTAGTCGGTTCCTTCCTCCAGAACATAATCCCCAAGGGTGACCGTTACCTCCGGCTGAATCTCTTCGCCGGTATACTGCTGCTCCGGAATCTCTGCCCTGCAGGCCGAAAGATCCGCAGGAAGGATCTGAAATGTCTTGCTGAAGGATCCGGAATAATTCCCTTTGCAGATAATCTCGATGCTGGCTGTTCCCGCATTGACATGATTGGAATAGGAGAGCTCATAATCCTCGCCCGAAACCAGTGTATAGCCGTTCCATCTGACGGGCGGAAGCACTTCGACCGGACTTCCTGTATATATCTGATCCTCGATCGATCCAACATTGGAAGCCTCCAGTGCTACCGGAAGAATCATGAATTCTCCGCTTCTCGTACCCTCATAATTCCCCACGCCAGTCACCGTCACCACGGCCGCTCCTGCATTGGTATTATTCTCGTAATCTACTGTAAAATCAGTTCCCTCTTCCAGCTCAATTCCGTCGCGGCTCAATACCACATCCGGCTCAATCGCGAATCCGGTATAGCTCACGTCTTCGAGTTTGTTCAGCGCAAATGCTTCCCCGGAAACAGACAGCGGCAGGATTGTAAATATCCCTTTCAGATTTCCCTTGTAATTGCCTTTCCCGCTGACGCTGACCGTCGCGTCTCCAACATTGATATTATTCTCATACGAATCTACCGAATAGTCGACGTCCTGCTCCAAGACAGTATCTCCGAGCTTGACCGTCACTTCCGGACAGATCTCTTCGCCGGTATAAGTATACTCCGGGCTGTCGACAGACAATGTCCCGCTCCCGATATTCGCGGGCACAATCTTAAACGACACGTCAAGTTCTCCCTGGAAATTGCCAGTACCCGTTATGGTGATCGCCGCAGTGCCAACCTCCGTGTTGCTGCTGTACGCGAGAGTATAATCCGTATCCTGCGACAGCGTCTGCCCATTCCATTCAATGGATACCTCCGGCTTAATTGCCGCTCCTGTGTATTCATGATCCGGGATTTCTGCGACGGTACAAGAAGCCGCCGTCAGCTCCGCCGGGAGAATCTCGAATGACAGGCTGATCGTTCCATCATAATTGCCCTTCCCGCTGACGATGACTACTGCCTTATTTCCCACGTTAAGATTATCTTCATAGGACAGCTCGTAATCCTCATCTTCAACCAGCGTTTGTCCCTCATGCTTCACAACCACAGCCGGGCGGATCTCCTCCCCGATATACTCATATTTTCCGCTCCCGTCAGCAAACATACAGTTTTCCGAAAGCAGCACGGCCTTGGCGATCTCAAATGTCTCTGTGCACGTTCCGGTATAATTGCCTATGCCGCTGACCGTCACGGAAGCTGTTCCGATATCAACATTGTCGGAATATTCAAGCTCATAATCTTTATCTTTTACAAGGATACTGCCATCGTCAGTCTTTACCGTCACAGGCGGTTTGATCTCGGCACCCGTATAGGAAAACGGCTCACCCTCCAGCGTAATTGTCGCATCGTCCGTGATATCCTTCGGCGTGACTGTGACGGCAAAGGTACACGATTGCTCCATCGCAGAAACCGTAACCTCGGCTTTGCCACAGTTCAACGCCGTTATGATACCCGGTTTCTCCGAAGTGTCAAGCTTTATACAGTCAAGATCCCCGGCTACCGTCCAGTCAAAAGCAGAACAGGCAAGCGTGACAGGACATAGCTTGCTTTCAAGCCCGGTCCACGTTTCCGGAGTGCGGATGCTGCAGATAATCTCGGGAACGTCCACGTTCTCTCCATAGGTTATCTCAACAGCAGGTTTCGATGAGGTCAATGTAATCTCATTGATATTGGAAAGAGATACTTCCAGGGAAACAGAAGTTAGTTCATCATTGGCATCCGTATAATTCAGGCTTGTGGGTTTCGAAGAGAATTCCTGTACCCAATAATGGTATCCGTTATAATACACATGGCCGATGCCAATATATTTGTAATCCGGGCTGAGCATCGCTCTTCTGTGCCCCTGATCATCATAGAGATCTTCCGCTTCCTGCCACCCGACGAACACTTCCGCCTCTGTTCCATAGCCTGCCGCAATATTTTCGGCATGAGCCCCGGATTCGTTGGTATATGCTGTAAAACAACTGCTTCCGTTCGGTCTCGTATGGGCATAATAGATCGCCAGCTCAGCCGCGCGGAGCATAGCGTCTTTTTCCAGGCCATAATCATAGGTATACTCAGAAAGCGCATTCCCATTTTCGGCGCTGTACACCGTTTTTGTCTCATTATCTGGCTTCCAGATCCATGCATCTGAACCTGTGCGAAATTCATTCACTCTTTTCAGCATCTCCCGGGCCTCTGTCTGCCCGTATTGCACGGCAATATCTACCGTGATCGATGTTCCTTCCGCCGCCGATGCAACAGTACCGCAGGCGAACAGCGCAAACAGTAAGAACGCGAAGCCTACGATCTTCAGCTCCCTGATTTTCCTTTTCATTGCAGAATCCTCCCAGAAAAACACAGTACGATATATTCAGAATAATCCTGTTGATATCTGATTGCAAGAGTTTTTACTATTAAAATGAAAACAATAAGGAAAAAATTTACTTGGGATTAACTGGCAAGTGGCAAACTCGGGGTGTTCTGCCGGGTCTTTTACCAGTCAAAAAACCATAAAAACTTCTTCTTGCATTTAAAAATGCAGAGTGCTATAATACAGAGCCGAAGACACAAGGGCGTGAAAATGTTATTGTGTCTTTTTTTTGTGCTTGCAGCAACGGGCGAAATCTATGCCGGCATATTCCGCTGTCTGGAAAGCCAGAACACATAATCGGAAGAAAGTCCCGATAAACGGGCAGAAATGGAGGCAAAAATGAAAGACGTAATCAAAGTGTCAACCGTCGCATTCCACGCCAAATGGGGCGACAAAGAAACCAATCTGAACCGGATGCTGGGTTATATTGAAGCAGCCGCCGCGGAAGGCTCCAATCTGATCGTATTTCCGGAGATGGGGCTGACCGGCTATGACGACGAGGCGGAGAAACCACTGGAGGAAAAAATGCAATATAAACTCGCCGAACCGGTACCGGGCCCGTCCTCAGAGAAAATTGCAGAGCTTACCAAAAAGCTGGGCGTATACGTGGCATACGGTTTTCCGGAGAGGGATGCCGCTTCCCCGTCTACAATCTACAATGCAGCCTGTGTCTGCGGACCGGACGGAATCATCGGTTCTTACCATAAAATCCATCTTCCGTTCCCGGAGCCTCACTGGGCGACGCGTGGAGATAAGCCGTTCATTTTCGAGACGCCGTGGGGCCCGATCGGACTTGGGATCTGCTATGACTCCTATTGCTTCCAAGAGCTGATGCGGTATTATGCGGCAAAGGGCTGCCGTCTGTACATCAACTGTACGGCTCTTGCCAAATGCCATGGCATCGCGCTCGGCTCTACTACACTTGAGGCAGGGGTCATCACAAACCAAATCTTTATTGCATCTGCGAACCTCGCAGGTACAGACCTTTACAACGTATTCTGGGGCGGCGCGAGCATTATCGGACCCAGCACGAACTTCTGGGAGGCAGAATATTTCGCTGGCTATCCATTTACGGATCCACGTGCGATTCAGAATAAGATGTACACTGCCGTGATCGACTTGTCTGAGGCAACAAGGGAGAAATTCGAACCGAACGACCTGATCAACGGCGCAACCGATTATCGTCCTGCAATCTACAAAACGCTGATGGAGGATCTGTTGAAGGATCCAAAATTTCAGGAATAGCTTTGAATCTATGTAGCAACAAACCATATGATTTTAGGCTGGCTGTCAAACGCAATCAGTCGAAAATATCATTTTGAGGAGGATATTATTATGAGCATGACACCAATGAACAATTTTGATTATCTGGAACGAGTAAAATTTGCCGATGAGCTGTCCGCCATCGAAGCAGCAAAAAAGGCCAGTGGCCTGACCTACACGGAAATTGCTGACAAGATGGGAGTTAACAAAGTCTGGCTGACCAGCGCCATCAAAGGCCAGCAGTACGTGCCTGCGGAATACTGCGAGAAACTGGCTGAAATACTGGGTCTTGAAAAAGAAGCAACTTTATGTCTGTGCGAGCACCCATATAAAGGAAACACTGATCCTGTTCTTTACCGTCTGCATGAGGTTCTGGATACATACGGTCCCGCCATCAAGGAACTCATTCACGAGAAGGGCGGAAACGCAATCATGAGTGCCATCGATTTCGGTATTGATGTCGATATCGAGAAAGACCCTCATGGCGACAGAGTCGTTATAACCTGGAGCGGAAAACTTCTCCCATACAGTAAACAGGGCAAATATCCATGGTAATCGTGTTAAGGGTGGCCGGATCCGGTCACCCTTACTTTTTATTGGAAACAGTCTTCATTTACAGCAAAAATAGGATGACGTCGGGCACCCGAATTCGACGCCACATTCAGTCCGGCTGCGCTGTCTGGCACAATAACCGCCTGCTTCTAGAAAATCCCAGAATACCCTTGTAAATTCCGTTTACCATATAACATTACCTCTTATTCCTCATACTTTATTGGAAGTTCATGGGCTCTCCGTATCTCGTCTAGCTCCATCTGTATCCGCTCGTTCTTATCATCTTGCAGGCTGAGCAGCAAAGAAGTATCATCTACACGTTCATTCTCTGCCTGCAGAACCGGATCGTAGCTCCAAACCTCAATAACATAAGCTGGGGCCCCGGCGTCATCCGGTCCGGGGCTGATATTTTCGCCTTAAACCTTTCGGTAAACAAACATCCCCAAAACGGCAAATAGACCTGCTGTTCCGGGGAAACAAACGGTATACCGTTTTCAACCAGATTACGGCGTTGCAGAGCGGTCAGGTTCTCAAGACATAACGCACAAGGCAACGGGCAAATCTTCTGAAAATTCATCCGCTTCTTCTTGTCGATAAAAAATATTGTTTCATTTAAAATAGATTATACTATTTAGAAAAGAAACTTATCAAATATTTATGAAACAAATACATAAATATCTTATGTATGGATTTTCAAAAAAGAGCATTTCGGCAATCGTTCCCAATAATTATATGGCTATATGGCATTCTCCTTTCTTCATCAATTACTACAGCAAGGCAGAACAAAAAGTACCGACAGGCCACTCTGGCCTCTGGATGCTCCTTATACTACGAAACATAGGATGATCTCATTTTCCGAAATGCCGTTTTGTATCCGATACACCCGGAATATAATCGATAAAGCAATCATACAATCTGGCAAGCTTGATTAACATCCATATCGGGATCTCGCGGAATTTTACAAAGATTTTCCAGTTGATTCTCTTTGCAGTATTGCATATAATATGAGTAGGGAAATCCCTACTCTTTAACCAACAAATTGCAAAGGAGTATTCATTATGGCAATAAACGCTTTTATTGATAACGCAAAGGTAATGGCTAAGGGACAGGTCACTATCCCGAAAGATGTCAGAGAAGCGCTGGGGATAACAAGCGGGGATCGGATTACTTTTATTGTCGAAGGCAGCAATGTACGCATTGTAAATTCCGCCATATATGCCATGCAGGTTCTGCAGAGCGAAATGACCGGAGAAGCAGACCGTTCTGGACTTACCACTGACGACGATGTCATTGCACTTGTCAATGAATTACGAAACGAGGACGATAACGGATGAGAATATTGATTGACACCAATGTACTCATATCTGCAGCATTACGAGCAGACGGTACCCCGTGGCAGGCCTACCAGAAAGCCGCTTCATATCCGAATCATGGCATAATATGCGAACAGAATGTGGATGAGATAAAGCGGATATTCAACAAGAAATTTCCTCATCGGCTAGGCTCTCTGGACAAGTTCTTATCGGTTGCACTTTTGACCTTAGAGTTAATTCCTGTTCCGGAAAATGAGTTTACTACAGAAACAAGCAAGGCATTTCGGCAATCTGTTTTATCCGTTGCCAAAATGCCCTTTCTTGTGTAACAGCTTCTCAAAATTTTATCATCGTCCGGAGCCTGCGGTCATATGTACAGGATCCTCCTTCCCTGAAATCTTCGTTTTTGATTACAAAGTAATCAAAAGTAATCAAAGCCAAAACGCTGAAATTCCCGAATTTACGGGATTTTTCGCACTTCGGTCACGGGTCCGATTCCCGTCAGCAGCTTTGAAAGAACCCTTGCAAAATCGAGGGTTCTTTTTGCATCTGCAATCCGATTGTACTGTCTTATTGCATTTTCCGGTGCCTGAAGCTGATCCGCAATATAAGTGTAGATCTCTTCCATATCTTTAAGAGCCCTGTCTGTAATTTCTACCCTGTATTGCTTCATGTCCTATGATTCTCCCTGAATTTGGCAAATGTTTCCGCCGCATCCTGCACTTTGCCCGTTTTTATATCATCATAGCCTTCCTGCAGCTTCGCATGTATTTCATCGATGCTCATAAAGTCGGTGTTCAAAGATACCGGTGCCTTTGGTAAGGTTACTGCAAATGGGATTCCTCCTGTCAGAGTAATCTGATTCAAATACATATCAATCGCTGTTGCCATTGGTATTCCCAGACGTTTCAAAACATCTTCTGCACGCTGCTTAACAGTTGGATTTACTCTCAGGTTCAATGTTGCTGTTTTTTCCATAATACTCGCTCCTTTCTTTGATTTTATTGTAACGCGATTGTCGTTACTTTTCAATACCTGATTTGCCCGATGCAAACAATTTTCCAGTTAATTCTCTCAGCAATACCGTATTCTCGTA
Source organism: uncultured Lachnospiraceae bacterium (assembly GCA_947627245.1). Classification (GTDB taxonomy): domain Bacteria; phylum Bacillota; class Clostridia; order Lachnospirales; family Lachnospiraceae; genus Choladousia. The sequence goes on from CANQVH010000043.1 coordinate 28,951, forward strand.
CAACAACCTCTCCATGTCAGATCACTGCATCCCACACAATCCGCCTGTAATTCTCCCGATCCGTGTCTCCTTCGGTCGAAAAACAGAGGATACGCGAGTTCTCATTCAAACACAGTTTCCCTCTCAACTGCACGTGCTCCGGGTTTGTGAGGATTTCAATCGCAGCTCCGAAAGCGGCGGCACCGCTCTCCCCGGAAATCACCCGGGAATCTTTTCCAAACGGATTTCCTAATACGCGCATTCCCCGCGCCGCGACCGCGTCAGGCATGGAGACGAAACAGTCCGCAGAATCCCGCAGAATCTCCCACGCGAGCGGACTCGGCTCACCGCAGCAAAGTCCGGCCATGATGGAACGCATCTCTCCGGTCACCGCATGAAGCTCCCCGTCGTCCACCGCCGCTGTCCGGTAGAAACAGTCCGCCTGATCAGGCTCCACGATCACAACAGTCGGGCGATCTTCCCCGCCGACCGCAGCAAAATACGCGGCCACGGCAGCCGCCATCGAACCGACTCCGGCCTGCAGGAACACATGCGTCGGCAGCCTTCCGCCAAGCTGCTCAAAAGCCTCCGCCGCCATGGTCGTGTAGCCCTCCATGATCAAGCCGGGAATTTCCTCATAACCCTGCCACGCGGTATCCTGCATAAGAATCCACCCGTTTTTCTCACTTTCGGTTCTCGCGAGCCTCACCGTATCATCATAATTCAGATCCGTGATCGACGCTTCCGCCCCGAGCGCCCGAATATTGGCAAGCCGTTCCGCCGCACTTCCCTTCGGCATATACACGACGCTTTTCATCCCCAGACGATGCGCCGTCCACGCGACGCCCCGCCCGTGATTTCCGTCAGTCGCCGTGGCAAAGGTGAGTCCTCTCAGCTTTCCGTTTGCGTTCCCGTTCAACAATTCCCTAAGCGGCAACCCCTCAAGGCCGCCGCCCAGCTTTTTTGCTATGCAATTCCCGATCGCGTAACTCCCGCCGAGCACTTTGAACGCATTCAACCCGAAACGGCAACTCTCATCCTTCACATGGATCGCGGCAACTCCCATCCGTCTCGCCAGATCCTCCAATGCGATCAGAGGCGTTGCCTGATATTCCGGAAAGCCTTCATGAAAACGCCTTGCGCGCTTCGCCGTCTCCGGCCCGAACCGCCCAACCGGGCATCGTGCTTCCCCACTCCTGTTTTCCCTAAATACGGCTTTTATCTCCATACCGCTTTCCCTCCTCCATGAAACAATCTATACCGAATCAAAACAAAATTTTTATCTCAATCCTTGACAAAAAATCTAAAAAAGGCGCTGCTTTTCACAGCGCCCTTCGGGTCTTAAATTTTATTGAATCCAATTGCCTGTCTTATCATCCCATAATTTGGCCCCACAGTAAACACAGGTATCTACGTAACTATGACATTTCTCATTCTCACAGCCGTCAGGATTTTCATTTGTATGGCAGCCGTGGGTTGCACATCCGCGTCCCAGCTTATGAGGGGTCTTAGCAAGAGTTATGGTCTGCACTACGGTGCCGCATACAGTGCAGTAAACCTCTTCCGTTCCCTCCTTCTGGCAAGTGGGAGTTTCCGTAACTCTTGTTGCCAGCTTATGACCGCCCAGATCAATTTCCCTTGTCTCTTCCGCATCACATCCCACGCATGTGCAGGTTCTTCTTTCAAGGCCCTTCTCTTCACAGGTCGGATCTTTCACTCTTTCCCAGTTACCGTACGTATGACCGGTCGCCGGAATCGCAACAGTGATCTCACTGCCGCATCCGTACTTACATCTTACGACTTTTTCTCCCGGAGTAGTGCAGGTTGCCGGACGGACAATCCTTTCTTCACCACAATAATCATGTCCTTGTTTCCCGGTTTTTTCCTGTACATGTCCGCATACAGTACATGCATCCTGCGAACACGGAAACTGCTTCTTTTTATACGTATGGCTTCCATAGCTGGTTTTCTCCGTAAATACGGCACCACACGTTTTGCAGGTCTTTGTGATACTACCTCTCGTCTGGCAGGTTCCCGGTACTTCCTTTACATCAAAGTCATGTCCGGCCGGATTAACGATCTTGCGGCTGCCCTTGGTCTCGCCACATTTTGCACATTTCTGGATTTTGTAGCCAACGCCCGTGCAGGTCGGCGCTACATCGATAACCCATTCCCAGTTATGCTGACATTCAGCCGGCTCCGTCTCTACAGCCTTTGTTTCCGGTTCAGATATCTGCGGCTCTGATTCCGTCTGCTGTTCGACTTTCGGCAGTGTGGTTTCCGATTCTACCGTCTGCTGTTCGACTTTCGGCAGGTCGGTTTCCGGTTCTGTCGTCTGCGGCTCCGTCGCGGATTCCGATTCTGTCCCAGTCTCAGTTTTCGTCTCTGTTTCCGTTTCTGTCGCAGTCTCAGTTTCCGTCTCTGTTTCTGTCTGAGTCTCTTCCTTCTTCTCCGTCAGGGTCTCTTTCTTCAGCTCGGTTTCAGCCTGAGACTCCTTTTCAACCGGAGCAGCTTCCGCCTTAACGGTCTGTACCGCCTGAAAAGTTACTGTTTCAACCGTCTTTTCCGTCTGTGGCGCCGCTTCTGTTTCCGTCACCTGAACGCTTTCCGTCTGCGAAGCAGTCTCTTCTACATTGCATACCGCCTCAGCTTCCGCCTGCTGATTTGCCTGCGCTGCGGTTTTGGTTTTCTTGGCTTTCGCCGTTTTGACCTTCTTTGCCTTCTTAACTTTCTTTGCCTTTTTTGCTTTCTTGGCTTTCTTTGCTTTCTTGTTCTTCTTAGCTTTCTTCTTTCCCGCTTTCTTGGTCTCAACCGTCTTCGCGGCCGCCGGAACCACAGCGGTCTCCGCCACCATGCCAAATGTCAGCATCGCAACAAGAAGCATACATAAAACCTTACATCTTCCCTTCATAAAAATCCTCCTTTCAGGCTTTCGCCCTGTTGTGTAATCACCGCAAAAGCGAGAACACTTGGAGAACAAAAAAGACCGCAATAACACACCACGTGATACGGTCTCTTCTTCGTGTACCACATTGGCAACCGGCTGCCATAGCTATCGCCTTAGGCCCTTGGCTTTGCGTCCCTGCTTTTCAACAGGTTTGCCTTTTACAATGATTACATTTTTAGTTATGTAAATTATATCAATTCTTCTTATGTATGTCAATTTAAAATTTATCTTTTCAGTGCTCTCCCTGCAACAGCATGATAAGCGGCTGTTTGCCCATATAAGGCAGCTTTAAAATAGTTTTGGGGCCGCTGCTTTGCAGATGATCGCCCATCTGTTTTGCAACGGCCCCTGTCAATGTCAATGATTCAATTTCAAACAAAAACTTATTTGAATTTAAGCGTGATATATGCCGAATTTCCTCCAAAGGACTTCTTCAGTTCCTTTGGCGTAACCATCCCTTGAAGACGGAAGTTTGACAGTCTAATTGCCTTTTCGTAACAATTGGATACCCTTTTAACCCTTGTAAAGACTGGATTTTCAGT
>CANQVH010000044.1 GCA_947627245.1 uncultured Lachnospiraceae bacterium
ACATCTTTTTCCCTGATGGCATGAAAAGACCCCTTTCATTAGACTTTTATTTTGTCTAACAAAAGGGGTTCACTTCATTTTGCGGCGGTCCTTTTTCGTGTCCTTCATTATGGAAACAAAAGATAATTCTGCATAAGAACGGTCGGTTTTGGTTATAGAAAATAGTGCTTGCATTTTGAAAAGCGCGGATATATAATAATACCCGTAAGGGGTATCCTGAAAACAGAGAAATCAAGACAGATGCGGAGGTGCGGCAAATGGAACAATATACCGTGACCGGGATGAGCTGCGCGGCGTGCAGCGCCAGAGTCGAGAAGGCGGTCCGGAAGGTGGACGGCGTCACGGACTGCTCCGTGAGTCTTTTGACAAATTCCATGGGCGTGGAGGGAACGGCCTCCCCGGCGGCGATCATAAAGGCGGTCGAGGATGCGGGCTACGGCGCGTCGCCGAAAGGCAGGCGGGAAGCGTCCGGCGCATCGGATGCGGCTGCCTCGTCAGCGCCGGACTATGACAGCGCGCTGGCCGACACAGAGACGCCGAAAATGAAGCGAAGGCTGATCGCTTCGCTGTGCCTGTTGATTCCGCTGATGTATGTCTCGATGGGGCATATGATGTGGGGTTGGCCGCTGCCGCGCTTCTTCGACGGGAACCATGTCGCGGTAGGGTTGGTGCAGCTTCTGCTCACCGCCGCGGTCATGATCATCAACCAGAAGTTTTTTGTGAACGGACTGAAAGGTGTCCTGCACGGCGCGCCGAACATGGATACGCTCGTCGCGCTCGGAGCCGGGGCGTCCTTCGGCTACAGCGTCTACGCGCTGTTTGCGATGACCGGCGCGCAGGCGGGCGGCGACCATGCGGCCGTTATGAGCTATATGCATGAATTTTATTTCGAGTCGGCGGCGATGATCCTGACGTTGATCACGGTAGGGAAGATGCTCGAGGCACGTTCCAAGGGGAAGACGACCGACGCGCTCAAGGGCCTTATGAAGCTCGCTCCGAAGACTGCCACGGTGCTGCGGGACGGAGTCGAGACGGAGGTCGGCATCGCTGAGGTGCGCATCGGAGACCGCTTTGTGGTAAGGCCGGGTGAGAATATCCCTGTGGACGGCGTCGTCGTCGAGGGAAGCAGCGCGGTCAATGAGTCCGCCCTGACCGGCGAGAGCATCCCGGTCGACAAGGCGGCGGGGGACAGCGTATCGGCGGCCACCGTGAACCAGTCGGGCTTTCTGACCTGCGAGGCGACGCGGGTCGGCGAGGATACGACGCTCGCGCAGATCATCCGGATGGTCAGCGACGCGGCGGCGACGAAAGCGCCGATCGCCAAGATCGCGGACCGCGTGTCGGGCGTGTTCGTGCCGACGGTCATTGCGATCGCCATTGTGACGATCGTGGTATGGCTGATTGTGGGACAGAGCGTCGGCTTCGCGCTCGCGAGGGGCATTTCGGTGCTGGTGATCAGTTGTCCGTGCGCGCTCGGGCTGGCTACGCCGGTCGCGATCATGGTGGGTAACGGCATGGGCGCGAAGCACGGGATCCTGTTCAAGACGGCAGTGTCTCTGGAAGAGACGGGCAAGGTGGAGATCGTCGCGCTCGACAAGACCGGGACGATCACGAGCGGGGAGCCGCGCGTCACGGATATTTGCCCGGCGAACGGCGTGTGCGCAGACGGCACAGGCGCGGACGGTGTAAATACAGACAGTGCGGGTGCAGTGGCGAACGGTGCGGCTTCGGCCGAGGAGCGTCTGCTTGGGGCCGCGTTTGCGCTGGAGCGCAGAAGCGAACACCCGCTGGCCAAGGCGGTGCTCGCGCTGGCGCAGGAGCGGAAAGTTGCGGTGCGTGAGACCGATGATTTTCAGGCGCTTCCGGGCAACGGTCTGAGCGGGACCTGCGAGGGGCACAGCCTTGCGGGCGGCAATCTCGCGTTCATCCGCACAAAGGCGGAGATCTCGAAAGCTATGGAGGAAAAGGCTGCCGCGCTGGCCTCCGAAGGGAAGACGCCGCTGTTCTTCAGCGAGGACGGGAGGCTTCTGGGCATTATCGCGGTGGCCGACGTCGTCAAGGAGGACAGTCCGCAGGCGGTGAAGGAGCTTCAGAATATGGGGATTCGCGTCGTCATGCTGACCGGCGATAACGAGCGGACCGCGAAGGCGATCGGCGAAGTCTCCGGTGTGGACGAGGTGATTGCCGGAGTGCTCCCGGACGGTAAGGAGAGCGTGATCCGCGGACTGCAGAAGCAGGGAAAAGCCGCGATGGTCGGCGACGGAATCAACGATGCGCCGGCGCTCGTGCGGGCGGACATCGGCGTCGCGATCGGCGCCGGGACCGACGTCGCGATCGATGCGGCGGACGTGGTGCTGATGAAGAGCAGACTGCCGGATGTCGCGGCTGCGATCCGCCTGAGCCGGGCGACGCTGCGCAACATTCACGAAAACCTGTTCTGGGCATTTTTTTACAATGTGATCGGAATTCCGCTGGCGGCGGGCGTCTGGTATCCGCTGCTCGGCTGGAAGCTGAACCCGATGTTCGGCGCGGCCGCGATGAGCCTGTCGAGCTTTTGTGTAGTAACGAACGCGCTGCGTTTGAATCTGTTCCCGATGTACGATACATCGCGGGACAGAAAGATAAAAAAGAGAAAGCGAAAGGAGCAAAAAGAGATGGAAAAGACAATGGAGATCAAGGGGATGATGTGCGGACACTGCGAGGCGCGCGTGAAGAAGGCGCTTGAGGCGCTGCCGGAAGTGACTGAGGCGGTCGTGAGCCACGAGAACGGCACGGCGGTCGTGAAGCTGAGCGCGGCAGTCGCGGACGACGTACTCAAGAAGGCGGTTACGGATCAGGATTATGAGGTGACCGCGATTCGGTGACTGCGCTTTGGCGGCGGGCGTGACCCGAGACGCCGAATAGAACGCGAAAGCGAAATTTGACAAAAAAAGGAGCGGACGGCGCCCGAAAGGATAGACGCATACTTCCTGACGGGACAGTCCGCTCTGTTTTTCTGCCGTTTTTCCGAAGGATTTTCATTTCTTAGAAAAATATTAAGAAAACTAAACGGAAAGCATTCATTGTTTTTAATTGCACACATGTTATAATCACGATACAGAAGATAAAGCGTTGCCGATCCCGAAGCGGACGGCGGCGATACAATCCGTATTCAGAGACATAGAAATCATGCTAAAGGAGAGGAAGGAGCAGCTATGAAAAAGACGAGAAGAAGGATTTTGGGGATTATGATGGCGTGCCTGATGATCTGTCTTCCTGCGATGCAGGCGCTTGCGCAGACGTATGACGCGGGCGTGATGGATCCCGCGCCGATCCTGTTCCCGGGCGACGAGCTGACGGGCATTATGACGCCGGTCACGCTGGACGGGGAGCCGGTCGCGCTGGGCGAGGGAGAGACATCATGGACAAATGACAGCGAGGGCAAAGTGTACAGCGCCGCGGCGGCGGAGGACGGTTCCGTAGCGCTCACGCTGGCAGGATACGAGCTGGACGTGACAGGCGGGACATCCGTTGCGGCTGATAAAGCGGCAGGGCCTCTCGGCGGACATTATGTTCCGGCGGAGGACGAGGTCGTGGACGAGAGCGCGCCGAAGACGGACCGCGCGTATTATCCGGCGTATACGATCGTGAAGATCAAGGCCGACGAGCCGGAAGAGGGCATGGAGTTTGAAAAGTGGACGGTCGATTCGGAGGATGTCATTCTTGAGGATGAGCTGAACAGCGAGACGACTGTCACATTGCCGGAGAAGAAGGTTTCGATCACGGCAAATTACCGCCCGATACAGACGGAGGCAGATCCGGGCGCTGGTGGTGAGGTGACCGATCCGAATGCAGAAGGCGCACCGGGTGAAGTGATTGATCCGAATGCCGCAGATGCGCCGGGCGAAGTGACCGATCCGAATGCCGCAGGCGAACCGGATGGAAACATAGATATGGGACTTGAAGGTACACCGATTGAGATAACCGATCCGAACGGTGCAGGCGTACCGGATGAAAACGTGGATCCGGGACTTGAGGGTACACCGGTTGACGGTGTCGATCCGAACGGCGCAGGCGCACCGGATGGAAATGTAGATCCGGGACTTGAGGGCGCACCGGTTGACGGCGTTGATCCGAACGGCGCAGGCGCACCGGATGAAAACGTAGATCCGGGGCTTGAGGGTACACCGATTGATGAGATCGATCTGGGCGGCGGAAACGCGACGGACACCATGATGCCGGGCGATCCTTCGGCGATCATTGTCACGACGGGAGACACGTACAATTCGGAAGGCGTGTATACCTTGGATGTGTACTACGGCACGGTGGGCAACGAGGGGATTGCCGGCACGGAAATCGCAAACGGGACAGGAATGAGCTACAGCATTTCCGCAGGGACCGAGGTATCTGTTTCGGCGAACGACTACACGATTAACGGCTTCAATTTCTCCTACTGGGACAATGAATCCGGAAATGTTGCTTTGACTCCGGCGGAAAATACCGAGAGCGTGAGCTTTACGATGCCGGAAGGAGACGTCGTGATTACCGCGAAGTACGCAGACGCGGAGGGCAATCCGGTGGGAACTCCGCAGTACCAGCCGAATCCGGTTGATGAGGCGGACCCGACACCGGCTCCGACTATAGATCCGACACCGGGACCGATCACAGGTTCGGAAAATTCGATCGCGCCTATTGATGAGACTCCGACTCCCCCCGCTACGCACAGTGTGACGGTAAATTGCGGAACGGCGAAGGGACCGGACGGAACTGCTTCGACGACATTTGCAACGGGTACTCAGGTCACGATTACCGCCGCGGACAGGACGGCGGAAAATCTCAGCTTCAATGGATGGACAGTGGATTCGGGAAATACGACACTGGCAAATGCAGCTTTAACAGAGACGACTTTCACGATGCCGGATGCGGATGTGATGATTACCGCCAATTATGCACAGATCCAGACGGAACCGACGCCGGCTCCGGCTTACGGCGTGACGGTTTCCGGTGGCGTCATCACAGCCACGGGGATCGCGAGCGGTTCTTTTGAGGCGGGCGCGACCGTGCAGCTTCAGGCGAATGCTCCGGCGGCCGGGATGAAGTTCGTCAAATGGTCTGCGAAGACGGAAGCGGGCGAGGCCATTGCGGACTCTGCATTCTCGGCGGTAGGCGAGGCGACAACAAACTTTGTGGTTCCGGCATCTGCGGTAACGGTGACTGCCGAGTTTGCAAAGATTGAGTATACGATCACCGTAAACGATGGCACTGCGAATTACGCGAAGGCAGGAAGCGACACGAAGGTCAGGATCACTGCGGACGAAGCGCCGGAGGGGATGGAGTTTGATTACTGGAAGGTAGACAGCGGAAACGTGACCCTCAGAAACGCTTCCAAGGCGACGACGTCCTTCCTTATGCCGACTGCAGACGTAGAGGTGTCCGCATACTATCGGATGAAAGAATATCATGTGACTGTACAGAACGGTCATGCAGATGAAGATACCTACTATATGGGACAGGAGGTTACGATATACTCCAACTACCCGTCAAGCGGCAGAGAGTTCGACCAGTGGCAGAAGGTCAGCGGCAAGGTGACGTTCGGCGATGCAACCAGATGGAAGACGACGTTTACGATGCCGGCAAGCGACGTGACGGTGAGCGCGGCCTACAAGGACGGTCCGGCTCCGAGCAGCAATCAGGTACTGGATCTCGTAGCAGGCGGAGAGTACATTACGGACAATACGATCAAATTCACGGCGGCAGGCGCGGGAATGGACAATTCCAATCCGAACCCGGGTGATTACCGCTATCGTCCGACCGGCTATCAGATCGGGAACGTGACCGGCTCGTGGCAGTCCGCGCCGTATACGACGTCCATGTCGATCAAGGCGCGCGGCGATTACACGCTGAAGGTGAACTACAGCAAGGATGTGTTTGATGGGACCAACTGGGTTCCGGACGGGACCACAGATACCAGATCCGTGACTTTCCGGGTGCTGACTCCGGCAGAAGCGGTGAAGACCGGCGATGAGACGCCGATCGTGATGATGGTAATTCTGGCCGGTGCATCCTGCCTGCTGTTCCTGCTCCTGCTGAGCGTATTCATTCGCAGAAGAAGCAGAAACTGAGGATGGACGAACGATAGGCAAGAAAAAGAATAAGGAATAATAAGAAATAATCATTTCGCCGCAAAATAGTTGAAAAGCTGTTTTGCGGCGGTTTTTTGTTGTCAGAATGTATTGAATGAAAAGCCTAATCCCCCAGCTATGCTGGGGAGAATAGGGTAGTTGGAAACGGTGAGGATATCAATAAAAATCCTCCTATGCTACAATGAAATTGGTGTCGCAAGCCAAATTTCAAGCATAGGAGGAGGTCCAAATGGACAATAGAAGTTTATCACACACCAAATGGAAATGCCAGTACCACATAGTTTTTATTCCAAAATACCGCAAGAAGGTATTGTACGGAAAGGTTCGGGAGGATGTGCGAGAGATAATAAGTACGCTATGCAAGTACAAAAATGTGGACATCATAGCAGGGGCAGTGTGTATCGATCATGTACATTTAAGCGTAGCAATACCGCCGAAGATAAGCATATCGAATTTCATGGGGTATTTGAAGGGGAAAAGTACGTTAATGGTTTACGACAGACATCCTGAACTACAGAGTAAATGGGACAAAGCATTTTGGGCAAGGGGATATTACGTAGAGACAATCGGTAATATAACAGACGAAGCAGTACAGAAGTATATAAAAGAGCAGGCAGAGGAATCGAGAAAAGAAGATTCCAGAAGTACCGCTTTATAAGCGGACCAGTAACAATGCTTGCGACACCGCCCTGCGGGGCGAGCAGTAATATTAGCCCTTTGGAGGGCTAATAGCAAACCACCAGTTGAACTGGTGGTTGCTGACTTAGTTATTGAAGAAGGAATTTTCGGATGATCTCCGCAAGCCCGTCATGATTGTTGTCAGCCTGTGTGACATAATTGCCGTGCTCTGCAACGCCCGGAAAGGCATTGCACATGACGGCGCCGATCTGCGCAGCCTCCAGCATGGAAATATCGTTCTGTGCGTCCCCGGCCGCCACGGAATTCTCCGGCGGGACGTCCAGATAATCGCACATCCAGCGGATCGCAGAGCCCTTGGAGACGCCGATCGGAACGATCTCCAGATAGTCGTTGCTCGAAAAGAAACTGGAAATCGTATCGGAATAGGATGAAAGAATTTTTTCCCGGAAAGCGTCCAGATACTCATGGGCATCGTAGAGGATCGCAAGTATCTTGTGAGGATCCTCGGTCAGCACACGGTCAACATTGGCGACGACACGGCTTGGATGGCCTGTGAAACGCTCATAATCACGGAGCATCCGGGTATCATGCTCGGAGAGCACATGGCTGCTGTCGTATGTCTGGATATGGATGTTCCACGCATCGGCCGCGTCGAATAACGGACGCACCAGCGCGCGCGGAAGCGTCCTGCTGTAGATCGTCTTCTCGTGATACAGATCGTAGATCTGTCCGCCGTTCCATGCGATCACATAGCAATCCTCGCCGGAAAATCCGAGACGTTTGGCAAGCGCAAGAGCGCTCGTCAGGGAACGGCCCGTAGAGATCACGATAGCGTGTCCTTTGGAGAGCGCTTCGTCGATCGCGGCCTGATTGCCCGGAGAAATCTGTTTCTCGTCGTTCAGGAGAGTTCCGTCCAGATCGGTAAAAAGTATTTTTTTATTTGACTGCATGACCGGCCGCCTCCCTGCGCTTTGCCCGCAGTCCGTCGAGAACAGAGTACGGGATTCTGAGATTGCCGTCGATTCCGGTGCCGAGCGAAATGGAAGGCTTGTTTGACCCGTGGAAATCGGAGCCGCCGGAGGGCGCAAGATCATATTTCTCGGCAAGCGCGAGCAGCCGTGCGCTCTGCTCTTCATTGTAGGTGGAGTAGTAGACCTCCATTCCGATCAGACCGGCATCCTTCAGTCCGCCGATCAGCTCTTCGAGCTGCAGGGCAGTCAAATGATACTGGAACGGATGCGCAAGGATCGGGATGCCGCCGTACTTGCGGATCAGTCGCGCTGCATCGAACGGCGTGCTCTTTTCGCGCGGGATAAAGTATTTGCAGTCTTCGCCGATGTAGTTGGCAAACGCTTCGCTGATATCATTCACATATCCGTGGTCGAGAAGATAGCGGCCGAAATGCGCCCGCGTCCACGCGATCTTTCCGAAGGACTGTTCCATCTTGTCCCATGTGATGTCGATGCCGTCCGCAGCCATGCGGTCGATCATTTTCCGATTGCGGAAGAGACGTTCGTCGCGGTACTCGGCCACTTGCGCCTGAAACTCCGGATTCTCCAGCTCAAACTCCAGCCCGACAATATGAATGTCCATGCCAAGATGTTCCGTGGAAAACTCGACGCCGGGGATGACCTCGACGCCGTATTCCGAGGAAGCCGCAAGCGCTTCCGCGATGCCAGCGGTATTGTCGTGATCCGTCAGGGCGAAGGCGGACAGACCGCATTCGGATGCCAGACGCACCACGTCCTTCGGCGAGAGCGTGCCGTCTGACTGGTTAGAGTGAACATGAAGATCGATGTATTTCATAGAGTATTTTCCTTTCGTGTTCCGGTATATAGTTTGCAGACATTTCGTGTTCCGGCGTATTTGCCCGGCTCGCTGCTAAAGACGAGTATAATCGAAAAAGCTCATAATGTAAACAGGGAAAAGCAATGTGAGGAGGCAGAACGCGTGGCGAGGAAAGAGGAATCCTTAGGGAAAATTAGTCTTTCCGCTATTCCTTTTTCGCGCGGAATGGTTGTGTAAATTTTGAATTTAGTATAGAATAGGATTGATGCAGGATGAATCAGGAGGGAATTATGGATAATCATACAGAATGTGGCTGCAAGTTGAAACACCGCGAGAACGAGGAATACCGGAACCTGATGAATCGCCTGAAGCGCATTGAGGGACAGATCCGCGGTATACAGGGAATGGTGGAGGAGGAGCGCTATTGCGTGGATATCCTGACGCAAGTGATGGCGGTGCAGTCCGCGCTGAACAGCTTCAATAAGGCCCTGCTGTCGAACCATATCAAGACCTGCGTTGTCGATGATATCCGTGACGGCAATCACGAGGCCGTGGACGAGCTGTGCGGCACGATCCAAAAGCTGATGAAATAACGGATTACTCTGAGATCTCCTCGGAAGCTGCCTCTGTCTCGGCGAGGGAGAGGTCGATCCCGGTGAAATAAGCGATCGCCTTGAGGGCGTTTTCTTTGTTTTCCGGGCGCCATGCGGCGCAGAGAACGGGCTGTTCAAGCAAGCCGCCGTATTCCTTGTAAAAATCGCTGCCGGACAGATCGATTCCCATCGGAATCGGCTCGGAATAGGAGACGACCTCGCCCAAGTCGTCGGTCTCCGCTACCTTGTTCTCGAGCAGCAGGTCGGAGAGCTGAGCATACATATCCTTCGGGAGAAACTCCCGCAGATCGCAGAACAGCCCTTGACCGGACTCCTCAAGAAAAACGTCTTGCGGGCAGATGATCAGATCGATCGCTCCGGCCATGAGCCTTGTCTTGTAAGCCATATCCATCTGGTAATTATCCAGCGCGTAGGTATCGGAGCGCATGAAATCATTCTTACTGTCCAGTCCGATGTTCTCCTCGAAAAAGCTGTCCATCTCCTCGCTTTGCTCAGGCAGAGTCCCGTTCAGGAAACAGAGCGAGAGACGGCACTCGGAGCGGTTGAAAACGGTCGTATTCAGGACGGAAAAGATAAGCACGGCCGCGGCGATCACCACAAGCGTGATTTTCAGATAATAGTCCTTGTAATAGCCCAGCCGTTGCCGGAACGGGAGGCTTTTGATCTCCTCCTTCGTGATCGTATCCTTGGAGCGCTGATAGATCGCGGCATCGTCGTCCAGCGCAGTTTTTTTAAACTTAACAATCTTACTGTCCATCGCGTTTTCCTTCTTTACTTTATCCCAAACACATTCAAAATTTTTTCCAAAACAGCACTTTTATTATAATCCCTTTTCTGACAAAAGGAAAGAGCTATATTTTATCATGCAAAGTTAATCTGATACTGGTCTGAAGCAGAGATGTGTGATAAAATAAGATCGTATTGCAGAACATACATGTTTACAGGAAAACGAACAGGGAGGTTTACGATGAGAACAGGTTTCAGAAAGAAGGTTACAGCGGTATTTGCGGCGGGTGCGGTCGCGCTTGCGGGACTCGTTCCGCTCACGGCTTCGGCGGCCTATGTCGATACGGAGCGTGCGAACTGGGCGGCGCTCGCGGATGATTACGGCACGCTCTGGGATGAAGCGATGGCAGAGTCTCAGGAGAGCGAGACCGGCTCCGGCGAGCTCAAGCTCGAATTCGGGGATCTGGTGCGCACGATGATCGGCAGTATCTTTACGACGTCGGACGGAGAGCCGATGGATTTCTCGTGGCTTGAGAGCATTGCAATCAAGGCCGCCGCGTCCAAGGAGGACGGCAATGCTTTTAAAACAGCGCTCGGCCTGTGTCTGAATGATACGCTGCTGGCTTCGCTGGAGCTGCCGATCGATCTCGGAAGCGACACGGTCAAATTCCGCGTGCCGGAGCTCAGCCCCAATTATCTCGGGGCGCCGTTTGAATTCGAGACGGATGAGATGAGGCAGCAGTGGCAGCGCTTTAAGGAAGTGATGAATCCGGAGTTTCTGGCGGAGCTCGCGGCGGACGGCGGCGAGGTTGCGGAGCTTCTGAAACGTTACGGGGATATTTTGTTCGATCATATGACTGACTGTGAGACGGAAGAGAAGACCGAAACGATGGCCGGTATCGAGCAGACCTTTACCGTGGAGGAGGGACGCATCTACGCGGTGGATCTGGCAAATGTCATACTGGAGATGGCGAAGCAGGCGAGGGACGACGAGATTCTAAAGGAGATGATCGAGAATCTTGGGACATTCTCACAGCAAGAGGATCTTTATGAGGAATATCAGCGGGCGATAGACGAGACAATCCGCGATATGGAGGAGGATATGTCCAAGCTGGATAGGCTCGACGAGGAAGATTATATCTCGGCAAGGGTCTGGCTGGATGGGGACGGCAAGTGCGCAGGCCGGGAGTTTTCGCTTATCGCGGATGGCAGTCAGAGGGCTCAGCTTGCATGGCTCAATGTCCGGGAGGGCGATCAGGCGGCGCTGCGTATGTATTTCATCACGGATGACTGGCTGAACGACGGAAGCAGCGTTCTCTCCGGCGTCGGCACGATTACGGACGGCAGGCTGGACGGCGAGTACATGGTAACGCAGAACGGTCTCCCTCAGTGTAAGATCGAGGTGAGCGATTACGATGTGGATGCCGCTGCAGGCGATCTGGACGGCACCTACAAGCTGACTTATGCAGGGGAAACGGATGATTCGCAGAATTCGTTCCCGCTTGAGGATTATGCGCTGATCCTTGACGTGGAGGCGAGAGCAAAGGAGAAGATCAACAACGTCTCCCTGAGCCTGATGATGAACGATGAAACGGTTGCGGCTCTGCACATAAGGGACGGTGCGGGCGAAGAGCTGCTGGCCGGAAGTGGTGCGGACGATGGGATCCTTTACGACGCGAACGATCAGGAGGATCTGCAGAAGTATGCGGAGGAGGTCAATCCGGAGACGATCATTGAGAATTGCCGGAAGGCCGGAGTGCCGGAGGAGTTCATCGAGCAGGTTGCGGGACTTGTCACGCAGATGACGGAGGAGGATCACGCGGGCGATTCGGAGACGTCGGAGTTATCGCAGACGCCGGAGGCGTCCGGGGTACTGTAAGCGGAGGAGCAAAGAATCGGCGGACGCCCTATGTCACCTGCGGCTCTAGCGTCATATGATAGAGTAATCAGAAAACGGGAACGGGAATCATATGGCTATCGGATATCTGCAGGTACAGGCGAGGACCGCACGCGGCGCTGTCCCGATCGAGGGCGCTATTGTCTGGGTGTTGGACGACGAGGAGAATGTCCTCGATCGCCTTGTTACGGATGAGAGCGGAGAGACGCAGACGGTCTCTCTGGAGACGCTGGACGGGAGCTATTCAAGAGATCCGGAGTATACGGGGAAGCCGTATGCGCAGTACGGCGTGATCGTGGACGCGGAGGGCTTCGAGCCGGTCTCGGTGGAGAATATCCCGATCTTTGACGGGGAGACGGCGGTGCTGCCGGTGCTGCTCGCGCCGCTGCAGGATCGGCGGCCGTCCCAGACGATGGAGGAGATCGAGATCGGGGCGCCCGCCGTGGGGTTGGGAGATCGACAGAAAAGCGGGGAGCTCGGGACGGGTGTCCGGCAGGGATCGACGCCCGCCTGCCACACGGCATTGCAGAGCGGATCGTCTGTGTATGAGAGAAGTCAGGAGGAAAGTCCGGACAGATCGCGCGTGCTACGGCAGGTGGTGATCCCGAATCCAATCACCGTGCATCTGGGCGCGCCGGATGCGCCGGCGGCGAACATACAGGTTCCGTTTCTGGACTATGTGAAGAACGTTGCGAGCAGCGAGATCTATCCGACGTGGCCGAGGGAAGCGCTGAAGGCAAATGTCTACGCGATCATGACTTTCGCGCTGAACCGCATTTATACGGAGTGGTACAGGAGTCGCGGCTATGATTTCGATATTACGAACAATACCGCATACGATCAGTATTATGTGCCGGGGCGGCCGATCTATGACTCGATCAGCAGCGTGGTCGACGAGGTTTACGGGGAATATGTAAAAAGACGCGGACAAAACGCGCCCTACTTTACTTCGTTCTGCAACGGGACGACGGTGACCTGCGCGGGATTGTCCCAGTGGGGAAGCGTTGCGCTTGCCAACCGGGGTTATTCGGCACAGCAGATCCTGCTGTATTATTACCCGGACGATATCGAGATCGCGCGGACCAATATCGTCACAAACGCGTTGTCGTCCTATCCGGGGACGGCGCTGCGCGTCGGAAGCAGCGGGCTGGACGTCCAGACGATCCAGACATGGCTTGAGCGGATTCGACGCAACTATCCGGCGATCCCGGCTATCACGGATTCGCCCGGCGTTTTCGGCGAGAGCACGCGCGCGGCGGTACGGATATTTCAGAGTATTTTTGGTCTGACGGTTGACGGCATTGTGGGAAGAGCCACATGGTATAAGCTGTCCAACCTGTACACGGCGGTGACGAGGCTGGCGGAGCTTGACAGCGAGGGCACGAGCCTCGGCATCGGGACGGTTCCGCCCGGCACGGTTTTGCGGCAGGGCTCGCGCGGGCAGGACGTGGTGACGCTTCAGTACCTTCTGAATGTGATCGCCCAATATTATCCGGCGCTTCCGGCTCCGGCGCAAGACGGCATCTTCGGCAGCGGGACCAGACAGGCGGTCGTGGCGTTCCAGCGGCATATGGGGTTGGATCCGGACGGGATCGTCGGAGCGCGGACATGGAGAGCCCTGTACGACCATTATCTTGGCATCGAGGAGAATGTTCCGGCGCCCGGACCCGGCGAGGATACGATTGCCTATGTGGTACAGGCGGGCGACACGCTCTGGAAGATCGCGAGGCGCTACGGGACCACGGTGGAGGCGATCAAGCGGGCGAACGGTCTGATCGGCGACACGATTCTGGTCGGGCAGGTGCTTCGGATTCCGGTTTAAAGGCGGGTGGAAGCAAAATAAAAGGAGAGGAGAGGACATATGGCAGAGAAATGGACAAAGAAACTGGGCTTCGGCCTGATGCGGCTTCCGTCGCTCGATGCGAACGATCCGTCGAAGATCGACATCGAGCGCGTGAAAGAGATGGTGGACGCCTTCATCGAGAGAGGCTTCACTTATTTTGACACCGCGTGGATGTACTGCGGCTTCAAGAGCGAGAACGCCGCGAAGGAAGCGCTGGTCGACCGTTATCCGAGAGACAGCTTTACACTCACGACGAAGCTGCACGCGGAGTTTATCAGGACGAAGGAAGACCGGGACAAGATTTTCCATGCGCAGATGGAGAAGACGGGTGTGAGCTTCTTTGACTACTATTGGCTGCATGATGTGAATTCGCACAGTCTGGAGACCTTCGAGAAGCTTGACTGCTTCCGCTGGCTGCAGGAAAAGAAGGCGCAGGGACTCGTGAAGCACATCGGGTTTTCGTTCCACGACACGCCGGAGCTTCTGGACAAGGTATTGACGGAGCATCCGGAATTTGAGTATGTGCAGTTGCAGATCAATTATCTGGACTGGGAGAGCAATGCGATCCAGTCAAGGAAATGCTACGAGACGGCGGTCAAACACAACAAGCCGGTGATCGTCATGGAGCCGGTGAAGGGCGGTACGCTCGCGAAGGTTCCGGAGGAGGTTGAGCGCCTGTTCAAAGGCTACGCGCCGGAGGCTTCGATTTCGTCATGGGCGATCCGCTATGTCGCGAGTCTGGACGGGGTGTTCAAGGTATTGAGCGGGATGAGCACGCTGGAGCAGGTGTTGGACAACACCGCGTTCATGACGGATTTTGTGCCCGTGAACGATGAGGAGAAGGCGCTGATCGCGAAAGCGGTCGAGATCATCAACGGCAGCATCGCGATTCCCTGTACCGGATGTGAGTACTGCGCGCCGGGATGCCCGCAGCAGATCCCGATCCCGAAATGCTTCTCGCTCTACAATGCGGACAAGCAGGAGGTAGAGACGAAGGGCTGGACCCCGCAGGGCGAATATTACGACAACATGACGAAGAGTACCGGAAAGGCGAGTGACTGTATTGAATGCCGCCAGTGCGAGGGCGTCTGTCCGCAGCATTTGCCGATTGTCGACTATTTGAAGACTGTTGCGGCTTATTTTGAGAAAAAATAATAGAATGTCAAGAGAACTGAGACAAATCTGAAGACCGTCGTGGTCTATTTTGAGAAGAAATAGAGGAAATATTTCGGAAAAAATCAGAGAAAAAGGGTTATCTATGGCGGATAATCCTTTTTTGTTAAGAAAATTTAAGATTATTTTAAAGGGGAGGTAAGAACTATTCGGTATAATTGTGAGGACAATGTGTGAAAGGAAGGATGTATGCAGAAGGTCAGGGAAATCATACCAAGCGAAATGCGGCTGCCGCTGCTCATGGCGATCGCCTGCAATACGGTGACTTATTTCGGAACGCGGCTGCTGACGACGGGACGGGTTCACTATGATATCTCCTGCGCGGCGGACAGTCGGATTCCGCTCGTGCCGTGGACGGTCGCCATCTATTTCGGGAGTTATGTGTTCTGGATCGTGAACTACATTATAGGCGTCAGGCAGTACCGGGAAAAGGCGTACCGGTTTATCAGCGCGGATTTTGCCGCGAAGCTGGTCTGCCTGCTCTGCTTCCTGATCTTTCCGACGACGAACACGCGCCCGGAGATCACGGGAAGCTCCGTCTGGGATTCGCTGATGCGCTTCCTCTACGAGATCGACGCGGCGGACAATCTCTTCCCTTCCATTCACTGTCTGACAAGCTGGTTCGGCTTTCTTGCTGTGCGGAGCAATGAGCGGGTGCCGAAATGGTACCGCGCGGTCTCCCTCGTCGTCGCGCTCGCGATCTGCGTATCGACGCTCACGACGAAGCAGCATGTGCTCGTGGATGTGTTCGCGGGCGTAGCGCTCTCGGAGGTCAGCTACCGGCTTGTGGAGAAGAGCGGATTTTCGAGGCATTACAGGAACATGATGATGCGGCTTGCAAGGTGACGGGAAGGAGTGAAGATCCGCTTGAATAAAAAACTGCGAATTCTGGTGATTGCGGGCTTTGTGATCCTTCTGGCTTTACTCGCGAAGCTTCTGATAGGTCACAGATTTAATTCGGTCGAGTCTCTTCAGCGGTACATGGAGCGCTTCGGCGTGGCGGCGCCGCTGTTCCTCACGGGATTTCAGGCGTTTCAGGTCGTGGTTCCGGTGGTGCCGGGCTATTTCGGCTGCGCGGCCGGAGCGATCATGTTCGGCACGGCGACCGGGTTCTGGTGCAATTACATCGGGATCAGCGCGGGATCGATCATCGCCTATTTTCTGGGGAGAAAATACGGGATCGACCTTGTGCTTACCATGTTTTCGGAGGAAATGTACGAAAAGTGGAGCGACCGGATCCGAAAGAGCAGATCCTACGGCCTGTTCCTCTTCATCGCGACGCTGCTGCCGCTTTTTCCGGACGATTTCCTGTGTTATTTTTCCGGACTGACGAAGATGAACAGCAGGAAATTTATCTGGATCATCCTTCTCGGGAAACCGTGGTGCATATTGGCTTACAGTATTTTGTTCGGGCTCATCAGGTAAAAGTGGCGCATATTGGTTTACCGTATTTGGTTCGGGCTTATCAAGAAAAGGAGGCGTGTCATGAAAAAGAAACTGCTGGGATACTATGATTATACGGTGATACTTACATACTGCGGCATGCTTTTCGCGTTTTACGGCATCCTGTGCGTGCTCGGACAGAAATACTGGGAGGCGGTCTTGTGCCTGATGTTTTCCGGCATCTGCGACATGTTTGACGGCGCGGTGGCCTCCACGAAGGAGCGAAACGAGAAGGAGAAGAGCTTCGGGATTCAGATCGATTCGCTGAGCGACCTGATCAGCTTCGGCGTGCTGCCGGGCATTTTCGTCTATATGATCTGCGGGCAGAGCAGGCTCTCCGGCGTGGTGGCCGCGGCGTTTGTCCTGTGCGCGCTGATCCGTCTGGCGTATTTCAACGTGCTGGAGGCGGAGCGGCAGAAGCAAAGCGAGGGGAAGCGCAAGAGCTATCTCGGCGTTCCGGTGACGACGATCGCGGTGCTGCTTCCGATCGTCTACATCCTGTATGACAATCGCATCTGCAAAAGGCTGATCTATTTTCCGCTTTTGCTCTTCGCGATGGGAATCGGATATCTGTCGCCGATCGAGATCAAAAAGCCCGGCATCATCGGGAAGATCGGGCTGATCGTTCTCGGCGTTCTCGAAGCGCTTGCGCTGTTGTTCTTTATGGGATGGGATGCGGTATGAAAGAGTCAATTTCACTGAGATTTCTATATGGAACCGCCCCGGGAAGGCTGGCGCTTCGTCTGCTGGTGCAGCCGGGGGTGTCGAGGGTCGCGGGACGGTTTCTCTCGTCGCGCGCGTCCGCGTGGATCGTGCCCTGCTACATTCGGAGGCACGGGATCGATCTGAACGGCGTGGAGATACCTGCAGGCGGCTTCCCGTCGTTTAACGCGTTTTTCACACGGAGGAGACGAAATGCGTTCGCAGGCGCTGCGTCCGGGTCAAAAAATCCGGAAAAATCCGCCGCTTCGTCTGCCGACTGTCTGCTCAGCCCGTGCGACGGTTTTCTGACGCCGATCCCGGTCAAAAGCGGCACGGTGTTTGATATCAAGCACACGCGGTTTTCCTTGGAGGATCTGTTGCAGGACAAGGCGCTTGCCGCGTGTTTTCGGGACGGGCTGGCGCTCGTCTTCCGTCTGACGCCCGCGAACTATCACCACTATTGCTATGCGGCGGACGGAACCGTGCTGCGCCATAAAAAAATAGCCGGGAAGCTGCACTGCGTCCGGCCGATCGCGCTGCGGGAAATTCCCGTGTTTGCGCAGAACAGCAGGGAATATCAGGTCATGCGTACCAAGAGATTCGGGATGGCGGTGCAGATGGAGATCGGAGCTCTGCTCGTCGGCAGGATCCGCAACGAGCGCCTGACGATGGAGACAAACCATGTCCATGCGCGGGAAGAGAAAGGCTATTTCGAGTTCGGAGGCTCGACGATCCTTCTGCTGCTGGAAAAGGACGCGGTGCGTATCCGCGAAGAACTGTATGGGCACAAAAACGCGGACGGGGAGATCCCGGTGCGCGCGGGAGAGGAGATTGCAGACGCCTGCGGGGCTCACAGCAGATCGAAGTAATGATCGTGCGCCTCTTGATACTCCCGATTGAATTTTGCGTCGCGCCCTGAGTGCAGCACGGAGATGTAGTCGTGTACCTGATGCATGATCTCCGGGCTTGTCCGCGCGATCGTCGCCACGCCGATGTTTGAACAGATGTCGGAGATGCGCTCGATCTCGGTGAGCAGGTTCAGAAATTCCGTGCCCGCGAAGATCGAACATTTTCCGGCGCGCAGACGCTCGATGTGATGATCCTTTAACGTGCTTACCATATCGTCGACCACTTCTTCCAGCGGCTCGATGTGCCGGGCCGCCGCGACGTCGCGCTTCTTGAATGTCTCGTCGCTGTAGTTCAGGATCTTTTCAAGAAGCTCTCTCAGCACCTTCAGCTCCGCCATCGCGGCGTCCGAGAACGAGGCGTCGTGCTCGTGCAGATCGGTGGCAATTTCCTCGATGTTCATCGCGTGGTCGCTCAGGCGCTCGAATTCCGTCGCCACGGAGTAGTAGTGATTCATGATCTCCAGATGATTCTGCGCCGTGATGTGGGCGGAGATCTGGATCAGGTAATTGCTGATCCGGTCGTTCATGCTGTCTATGTAATCTTCGTCCTCGATGATCTTCGCGGCGGCCTTTTCGTCATAGTGGGTAATCAGCTCGAACGCGCGGTCGATGCTCTTGCGCGCCAGCTCGTACATCACGAGGAGCGCGTCGTAGCAGCGCCCGAAAGCAAGCGCGGGCGTGCTGAAGAAGACCGGGCTGAGCGCGTCCAGAAGCTCGTCGTACTTGCCGGTCTCGGAGGGAATATCCTTCACCAGCCGGTGGCTCTGCTTCTCGTAGAGCCCGAGCGTCGGGAACAGCAGGATCGCGCAGGCGAGGTTGAAGATCGTGTTCATGTTCGCGATGCCGCCGGAGTACATGACGCGATTCCAGAGGCCGTCGAGCAGACCGAGCCGGTGAATGATCGTGACCGTCGCCAGAATCAGGACGGATTTTCCGAGGTTGTACAGGATATTGACGATACCGACGCGCTTGGCCTCCGGCTTTGCGCCGATATTACAGACGATGGCGGTCGTCACGCAGTCGCCCAGATAGACGCCGACCAAGACGGCGTAGGTCGCGCTGAACGTGAGCAGGCCGGAGGTGGAAAACGCCTGCAGGATACCAATCGTCGCGGACGAGCTCTGCAGGACGAAAGCGACTCCGGCGCCGATCAGATAGCCGAGGAACGGGTTGTCCCCGAGGCTCGAGAACAGATGCTCGATGATCCCGCCCTCGGTGAGCGTGCTGACCGCGTCGGTCATGCTCATCAGGCCGGAAAACAGGATGCCGAAGCCGATGACGATCTGGCCGACCTTGCTTGAGCTCTTGCTCTTCCGGCCCATGATGATGACGATACCGACGATCAGGGCGAGCGGAGCCAGTGTGGACGGCTTGAAAAACTGCAGGAAGGACGTGCCGGACGCGTCCAGATCGAGAAGACGGATGATCTGGCCGGTGACGGTCGTGCCGACATTCGCGCCGACGATGATGCCGAGCGACTGGTGCAGGGAGATGATCCCGGCGCCGACCAGTCCGGACGTGATGACGATGGTCGCCGTGGAGGACTGGATCAGAGCCGTCATCCCGAGACCGAGAAGAAATGCCTTGACCGGCGTGTTCGTGAGCTTTTCCAGCGCCGTCTTCAGTGTGCCGGAGGAGCTTTCCTTCAGGCCGTCTCCCATGATCCGCATTCCGTACAGGAACATGGCGAGTCCGCCCAGCAGCGTAATGATATCGAATACGTTCATCTCTTTTTCACCTGTATCTTCAAACTTTACACAATTTTTTCATAAACTTTACATGCCATACATACCATATTTACCAGAACTGCGCGTGTTTTGCAAGAGTTTTTTCAGTTTGTGTTGGTAATGCCCCGGAAGTGTGATATAGTAGCGGAAGAAAGGTTCAAAAAAGCAACGGAACGGGAGGAAGCGTATGCAGAGATATATGTGGCCTGAAATGACGATGGGCGTTTGCTATTATCCGGAGCACTGGCCCCGCGTGCTCTGGGAGAGCGATCTTGACCGCATGAAGGAGGCGGGGATCTCGATGATTCGGATCGCGGAGTTTGCGTGGAGCAAATTCGAGCCCGAGGAGGGCGTATTTACCTTCGCGTTTTTTGACGAGTTTCTGGAGCTTTGCGGGAAAAAAGGCATGAAGGTGATCCTTGGGACGCCGACAGCTACGCCTCCGGCATGGCTGACACAGAACTATCCGGAGGTGCTGAACTGCACGATGGAGGGCGTCCCGTACCGGCACGGCGGGCGGCGACATTACAACTACAATGCGCCGAAATACCGGGAGCTCTGTGCGCGGATCGTGGAAGAACTCGCGCGGCACTACGGGCAGCATCCGGCGGTCGCGGGCTGGCAGATCGACAATGAGCTCAACTGCGAGATCTGCGAATTCTACTCGGAGGCGGATGCGGAGGCGTTTCGCATATTTTTGCGGGAAAAATACAGAACGCTCGACGGACTGAACGAGGCGTGGGGGACGGTCTTCTGGAATCAGACCTATACGGACTGGTCGCAGGTGGACGTGCCGCGGCAGGTGGCGAATCAGGGCTGGAATCCGCACATGCGGCTGGATTATTACCGCTTCATCTCGCACAGTGCGCGCGCTTTTTGCAAAATGCAGTCGGAAATTTTGGAGAAATACAAGAAGCCGGGCGACTTCATCACGACGAACGGGATTTTCGGGAATCTGGACAACCATCAGATGATGGAGGAAAGCCTGAATACCTATATGTATGATTCCTATCCGAGCTTTGCGTTCGGGTTGGATCGGAGTCCGCGGGAGTCGGACGACCTGAACGACCGGAAATGGACGCGGAATCTGATCGAGACGCGCTCAGTCTGTCCGCATTTCGGCATCATGGAGCAGCAGTCCGGGGCGAACGGCTGGGCGACGCGGATGGAGGGGCCTGCGCCGCGGCCGGGGCAACTGACGCTGTGGGCGATGCAAAGCGTCGCGCAGGGAGCGGATCTGATCTCATTTTTCCGATGGCGGACGTGTACGTTCGGCACGGAGATGTACTGGCACGGGATACTGGACTATGACAATCGCGACAACCGCAAGCTGGCCGAGGTGAAGGATTTCTACGGAAAGCTCCGGACGCTGGCTCCGCTGTGCGGCGCGGAAAATATCGCGGCCTTTGGTCTTCTGAAGGATTATGACAATGTGTGGGACGCGCAGGCGGATGTCTGGCACGAGCGCATTGCGTGGAAGAGCGAGAGCGAGATCTTCTGCGCCTCGGAGCTTTGCCACACGCCGTATGATATCATCTATGTGCGGGAAGGATTGACCTTGGATGCGCTTCGGAAATATCCGGTGCTGTTTTATCCGCATCCGATGCTCATGGACGAGGAGCGGGCGGCGCTGTTGAAGCAGTACGTCGAGGAGGGCGGCACGCTGATCCTCGGCTGCCGCGCCGGGACAAAGGACATGCAGGGCAGATTCGTCATGCTGCCGCAGCCGGGACTTCTGCGGGAGCTGACCGGGACGGACGTGCGGGACTTTACCTTCACGAGTCCGAACGAGGACGCGGTAAAGATGGACTGGGACGGGCAGGAGCTGGAGGCGCCGGTGTTCAACGATATTCTGGAGCCGCTTGCGGGAACGAAGGTGCTGGCATGCTACCGGAACAGTTATTATGCGGGGAAAGCCTCGATGACGGAGCGAAGGCTGGGAGCGGGCCGCACAATCCACTACGGCGGCGCGTTTAGCCGGGAGCTTGCAGAGGAGCTGTTTCGCTATACCGGGATCTATGAGCCGTTTTCGTCGGAGCTCGAGGCGCCGCGGGACGTGCAGATCGTTTGGCGCGAAAAGGACGGGAGACGGTACTGCTTCGTGCTTAACTTTATGGACGCAAAGCGCGAGATCAGGCTGAAGCGCCCGATGCGGCTGCTGTACACAGGAGAGCGCTGCGACGGCACGCAGACGTTGCCGCCGTTCGGGACGGCGGTGTACGAGGTCGGATGAACCTGCGCGGCCGTTTGGGACAGCGGTATACGAGGTCGGATGAGCCTGCGTCGCTGTTTGAGATAGCGGTGTACGAGGTCGAATGAACCTGCGCGACGCTTGGGACAGACCATGCGAAGAAAGACCGCCGGACAGTCTAGGATTGTTCGGCGGTTTGTGACGTCTCGGCTTCGGTATTCTCATTGAGAATATCACACAGGATCCGGATCGCTTCGTCGATCTGCTCTTCGGGAAGGGCGGAGTAGTTGACGATGAAGCGGTGCTCGATCCCCGGTGCGAGCTGCGCGTAGAAGCCGGAGAGCGCGGCGATCCGAAGCCCTTTTTGCAGCGCGCGTTCACAGACCTCTGCGTCGGACAGCGCGGTCTGAAGCTCCAGAATGAAGTGCAGGCCGGAGTTTTCCTCGCGGATGGCCGCGAACGGAGCCAGTTCGCTTCGGCGTATCCGGTCGATCAGCATGTCCCGCTTCTTGTGATAGTAGCTGCGCATGCGGTTGAGGTGCTTCTCGAAGGAGCCGTTCTCGATAAAATGCGCGAGCGTGTACTGCTCAAAGTTGGACACGGTGCAGGAGTAGAACGACAGCTCCCGATAAAAACGGTCGGCAAGGTGTCGCGGCAGGATCATATAGCTGATCCGGACGGTGGAAGCCAGCGTCTTGGTAAAGGTGTTGATGTAGATGACCTTCTCGGACAGGTCGATGCTCTGCATGGCGGGGATCGGATTTCCGGACATGCGGAATTCGCTGTCGTAGTCGTCCTCGATGATGTAGCGGTCCTCCGCGCGGGCGGCCCAGCCGAGCAGTTCATACCTGCGGCTGATCGGCGTGACGAGTCCGGTGGGAAAGTGATGCGAGGGCGAGAGGTGGAGCACATCGGCCCCGGACGCTTCGAGGGCCGGGACGCAGACGCCGCTTGCGTCCAGCGGAATGTGGCAGCAGGCTACACGATGCTTTCCGTAGATGCGGGCAATTTTTCGGTAGCCCGGATCCTCGACGGCATAGGTCTTGTCGAAGCCGAGCAGTTGAATCAGCAGACTGTAGAGATATTCGGTCCCGGCGCCCATGATGATCTGCTCCGGGGTGACGATGATGCCGCGGAAATCCCTCAGGTGCCGGACGATGGCGCGCCGAAGCTTCATGACGCCCCCGCAGGGCGGATTTGTGACGAGCTCCTGCCTGCTTTCGTTCAGGACCTCGCGCGCGAGCTTCGCCCAGATGGAGAACGGAAAATTCCGGATGTCGGTCCGGTTGCCGGTCAGGTCAATGCAAGGAGCGGGGTGGCCTGCTACGCCTGCTGAACCCGGCAGACGGGCCGCGTCGGGCAAAGATTGGGCTGTGCTGCTTTGGCCGAAGGCTGCGTCGGATAAGGACCGGGCTGTGCCGCTTTGCCTGAAGGCTGTGCCAGACAAAGACCGGACTGAGCTGTTTTGGTCGAAGGCTGCGCCAGACAAAGACCGAGCCGGGGTGCTTTGGCCGAAGGCCGCGCATGGCGGGAGCGCGCTGATATCGGAGACGAAAAATCCCTTCTTCGGAACAGAATACAAATAGCCCTCGGAGATGAGCTGGGCGTAGGCGTTTTCCACGGTGATGACGCTTATGCCCAGATTTTTTGCGAAGCTGCGCTTGGAGGGAAGCTTTTCCCCGGCGCGCAGATTGCGCGAAAGTATGTCGTTTTTGATGCATTTGTACAGATGCTGGTACAGAGAATCTGACCCTGTATCGGAAAAGGAATACGTGAGCATTCGGACGGACACCTCGATTCTGAACTTATTAAAAATATTCAAATTGGATATTTTAAAATAGTCAGATATCATTATAATAGCAGACGTCGGTTCTGTAAAGAGGGAACAGACGAATTCGTTTGCTTGACCCTGATGGGGAGGCTGACAGCGAACGGATGGAAGAAAAAGGAGGAGTGCAGAGATGGAAAACCAGACAAAGAAAACAAGATATGAGTTGAACAAGGAGCTGGCGCAGATGCTCAAGGGCGGCGTGATCATGGATGTGACGACGCCGGAGCAGGCGCAGATCGCGCAGGAGGCCGGAGCGTGCGCGGTCATGGCGTTGGAGAGGATCCCGGCGGATATCCGCGCGGCCGGAGGAGTTTCCCGGATGAGCGACCCGGCGATGATCAGAGGGATTCAGGAGGCCGTCTCGATCCCGGTCATGGCGAAGTGCCGAATCGGCCATTTTGCGGAGGCGCAGATCCTTGAGGCGATCGAGATCGACTACATTGACGAGAGCGAGGTGCTTTCCCCGGCGGACGACGTCTATCATATCGATAAGACGCAGTTCAAGGTGCCGTTTGTCTGCGGAGCGCGCGATCTCGGCGAGGCGCTGCGCAGGATCGGGGAGGGCGCGTCGATGATCCGCACAAAGGGCGAGCCGGGCACGGGCGATGTGATTCAGGCGGTGCGGCACATGCGGCAGATGAACCGGGAGATCGCGCGGGTCCGTTCGATGCGGGAGGATGAGCTGTTCGAGTGCGCGAAGGAACTGCAGGTCCCGTACGAGCTGGTGAAATACGTACACGAGAACGGCAGGCTTCCGGTCGTGAATTTCGCGGCGGGCGGCGTGGCGACCCCTGCGGACGCGGCGCTGATGATGCAGCTCGGCGCGGAGGGCGTGTTCGTCGGCTCCGGCATCTTCAAGTCGGGCGATCCGCAGAAGCGCGCGGCGGCGATCGTCAAGGCGGTCACGAACTACAAAGACGCGAAGCTGCTGGCAGAGCTCTCGGAGAATCTGGGCGAGGCGATGGTCGGGATCAACGAGCAGGAGATCGCGCTTCTGATGGCAGAGCGGGGAAAATGAAAAAGAGGCGGATAAAACGAATGTGGGTGTTTTGCGGTCATGATGTCCGGAAAACATGCGACAATGAATGAAAGCAGGAGGACACTGGAATGAGGATAGGCGTACTTGCCGTGCAGGGCGCGTTCGCGGAGCATGAGCAGATGCTGCGAGCGCTCGGCGCGGAGTGTTTTGAGATTCGGCAGCAGGCAGATCTGGACGGCCAGATGGACGGTCTGGTGCTTCCGGGCGGGGAGAGCACGGTGATGGGAAAGCTCCTGCGAGAGCTCGGGCTGCTTCTGCCGCTGCGGGAGAGGATCGAGAGCGGGCTTCCCGTTCTGGCGACGTGCGCCGGGCTGATCCTGCTCGCGGAGCATATCGACGGGGAGGAAGGAAGCCATCTCGGGACACTGCCGGTCACGGTGAAGCGCAATGCCTACGGAAGACAGCTCGGCAGCTTTTACACGGAGGCAGAAATAAAGCACATCGGGACGATGCCGATGCACTTTATCCGCGCGCCGTATGTGGAAACAGTCGAAAACGGCGTAGAGGTGCTCGCTGAGGTGGACGGACGGATCGTGGCTGTCCGGTATCAGAATCAGCTTGCGCTGTCCTTCCATCCGGAAGTATCCGGGGACACGAGCGTGCACCGCTATTTCCTGAATATGTGCGAGAGAACAGAGAAATAATAGAAAACTCTGAAAGACCATTTAACGGACTTTCAGAGTTTTTCTATAGTCCCTAGGGGAATCGAACCCCTGTTTCCGCCGTGAGAGGGCGGCGTCTTAACCGCTTGACCAAGGAACCATGCTTAGACAGTATAACAGGAGTCACCGGAAAAAGCAAGCATTTTTTAAAAAAATGGAACTAAAATTTTTCGGAATTCGTTGATATTGAGTAATTATTATGTATAATAAAAATAGAAGGATAAGAGAAAGCTGTATGCGGGAGGAAAGATACGGTGGACGCGATCAGGATCGAACGGCTTACAAAATATTACGGGACGTCACGCCGGAGAATTTGCGGCATCGAGCAGGTCAGCCTGACGGTCGGGCAGGGAGAGTTTTTCGGCTTTATCGGTCCGAACGGGGCGGGCAAATCGACGACGATAAGGACATTGCTGGGTCTGATCTTCCCGAGTAGCGGTGAGGCTCAGGTGTTGGGAATGGATATTAGGACGGAGAAGGAGAAAATCCTCGCGCGGACGGGATATCTGCCGTCCGAGGCGATGTTCTATCCCGGGATGCGGGTAAGGGACGTGCTGAAGCTGTCGGCCGATCTTCGCGGAAAGGACTGTCGGAAGGAGGCAGCAAGGCTGTGTGAGCGGCTGAAGCTGGATCACATGCTCAGGGTGGATGAGCTGTCCTTCGGCAACCGCAAGAAGGTTGCGATCGTCTGCGCGCTGCAGCATGAGCCGGAGCTGTTGATTCTGGACGAGCCGACCGGCGGCCTCGATCCTTTGATGCAGAGAGAGTTTTTTGAAATTCTGCGGGAGCGGAACGAAGCGGGGACGACGGTTTTTCTGTCCAGTCATATTCTTTCGGAGATACAGCGCAACTGCACGAAGGCGGCGATCATCCGGGAGGGACATATCATCGCCTGCGATACGGTGGAAGCCTTGTCCCGTACGAACGCGAAGCGCATCACGGTTCACGGGAAGGTTGATCCGGGCGCGCTTGACGGAGTGAAGGACCTGCAGGAAACGCCGGAGAGCTGCAGCTTCTTGTACGGCGGGGACATGAAAGCGCTGCTCGGCGTCTTGGCGGCAGGAGAGATTCGGGATCTTTCGATCTCCGAGCCTGATCTGGAAGAAATATTCCTGCACTACTATTCGTGAAAGCAAGGAGAACAAGCGATGACACTTATGAAACATGAACTGCGGCAGGGCAGGCTTTCCTTTGCAGTGTGGACAGGCGCAATTGCGGTTTTACTCGTGATTTGTCTGCTCGTGTTCCCGGAGATGAAAGGGGAAATGGAAGCGATCGGTCATCTTTTTGCCGCGATGGGAAGTTTTGCGGCGGCGTTCGGTATGGATCGGCTGGACTTCGGTTCGCTGAGCGGGTTTTATGCGATCGAGTGCGGGAACGTGCTCGGGCTGGGCGGCGCGTTTTTTGCGGCGTTTATGGGAATTTCGATTCTCGCTAAAGAGGAGAGGGACAGGACGGCGGAATTTCTGCTGACGCATCCGGTGTCGCGGGCGCGTGTGGTGACGGAAAAGCTGGCGGCGGTCATGCTTCAGATCGTTGCAATGAATCTGATCCTGCTTTTGGTGGCGCTGCTTTCCATCTGCGTGATCGGGGAGGCAGTGCCTTGGAAGGATCTTTTGCTGATGCATTTTGCCTGCTTCCTGATGCAGATTGAGCTGGCGGCGGTTTGTTTCGGGATCTCCGCCTTTCTGCGCCGCGGCGGGATCGGGATCGGTCTGGGGATCGTCACGGTGCTGTATTTTTTGAACCTGATCGCCAATATGAGCGAAAAAGTGAAGTTCTTCAAATATATTACCCCGTTCGGGTACTGTGAGGGCGCGGATATCGTCATGAACGGCGGACCGGATGTTCGCATGGTGGCGATCGGAATGTTTTTTGCGGTATTTGGGGTGGCGGCGGCGTATCGAACGTATTGCAGGAAAGATATTCGGTGAGTCATGTGTAAAAAATAGAAGAAAAACACAGAGGTCCGGAAAGCAGGAAGATTTTCCGGGCCTCTTTTTTGTTGCCTGTCAGACGGTATTTTCCGCGAGCCGCGTGACCGCCACGTAGATCTCTTGGATGCGGTACCAAGTGCGCGGCCCGATGATGCCGTCCTGTGTCAGACCGAAGATGGACTGGAAGGTCCGGACCGCTTCGAGCATGTTTTCTCCGAAAATCCCATCCGGCGTCAGCTTCGGGATCAGCGGATAGCTGTCGGAGATCGTGTTGAGCTGTTCCTGAATTTTGAGTACTTCCGCGCCGACGGAGCCGACCTTGAGCAGATAGCCGGGATAGGATTCCGGGATGCCGGAGACTTCTTCGGCCGTGTTGATGTAGATGGAGTCGCCGTAATAGTAGCGAAGGATGGAGAGCGCGTCGTAGCCGTCTTCGCCGAGCCCGGCGCTTCCCCACTGGGACAGCCAGTTCGGACACTGGATCCTCTGTCCGTCGCAGTACTGTGTCAGGATCGGCTGGCGCACGTTCGGGCGCGACAGGTAGTTCAGGAACACTTCATCCACCACATCGGAAATGCTCTGGAAAATAGTGCGTCCCAGACTCCATTTCTGGTCGTAGGCGGTGGAGGAGGTGATCGTGAAATCGTATCTCTGGTTGCGGTACCACTCGGTGTACACGCGGTTCAGCGTGAAGGACTGAATCGCCAGAATATTCGCGATGAGAGTTTCGCGCGGCCATGTGGCGTAGATCTCGCTGCTGGCGACATTCTTGATATAATCGCGGTAGCGCACGTAATAGCTCGAGGCGGAGTTGTCGTTCGGAGGACCGTCGTGGACGATGATGTATTCCGGCACAACGATCTCGTTCAGCACGATTTCGCCGCTTACGTTGACCGGCTTGATCTCCGCCTCGGCGATCTTGGGCGGATAGCTTCCGTACAGCGTGTGCTCGGGAACGACGATCTTGTCCGGGAAGCCGCCTTCGATAAGCGGGTGCAGGCGTATAGTCTGCAGGGAGACCTCCCCGCTGAGCACTTCGGCGCCGCTGATCACGGCCGGCTCGTATCCCGGCGCCGTGACGCGCAGCGTGTATTCCGCATAGGGCATGTTGGGGGACGGCTGCAGACTGTATTCTACGGGCGGCGTCCCCAGATCGATGACGCCGGTCCGGCCTGCCGTGTCTGTCTGGAGTTCTTCGAGCGTGTTTTCCGGATCTCCGGTGTAGGAAATGTCGACGACGGCATCTGCAATGGGCGCGTTCTGCTCAGACAGCACCGTGACCTGAAGTCCGCCACGGTCCGTCTGATCGGTCTGCGCCGCCGCCAGATGCCGTCCTGTAAGATTCATGTTCATAGAGCGCTCCGACGAAAGGATTCGCTATATCCTATGCGTGTGGGGCGGAATCTGTGTATAGTGAACAACCGGACGCCGCAAGAGCCGATGTGCCTGCCCACCGCAAACAAGTTGCTCTCCTTGATTCGCTCCGCCGCCTATTGACAACTGTCTCCGCAAACTCGCTACGCTCAAACATGCTCCGACAGTTGTCGCTATGCTCGCGAATCTGCGTCAAACTGCCTATCGTTTGCTTGCGGGCAGGCAGCATCCGACTCTTTTGCGGCTGTTCCGTTCGCAGACTACGCACAGCCCGAACAGGGAATTGCGATGCCAAGGCAAACCGTTGAGGGCCGCCGGTACTTAGCGAATGCAAAAGCATGAGCTTAGTACCGCTGCGTGACCGATCCGAGCGGAAGCGCGTTTGCATTGGCATCGACAATTCCTGTCGGGCGTCCGTATATCGTATTGAACTAAACACGAAATTACCGAATGTCATATACACTGCGGACACACACACCGTCGGGCGTCCCGCGCACGATGCGGACGCGGCGCGTGCCTGCGTTCATGTCGAAGTAGTTGTCCTCGAGCACGACGTCCGGGCCGCACTGGATCTCGACGCTGCGGGCGTAGGCTGCGGCCGTGACGACCACCTCATCGCCCTCGATGCGCGCTGTGAGCGCCGGGTCGAGAAAGCGGAAATGCTTCGGCGCGCAGAAGAGTACGGTACCTTCGCCGATGAGCGCGCCTGCCCGGTCGGTCAGCTCATAAGAATAGTAGCAGCCGTAGGTCTCCTGATCGGAGAAATCCTGCTCGGGCAGCCACACGGCGGAAAGAGCCGGAACCTCGACGTCGAACGTGCCTTCCTCGATCACGGAAGCGTCTGTGCGGCGCAGCGCCCAGTGCGCTTTTCCGGAGAAGGCCTGCATCGTCTCGTTGCTCACGTTCAGGTGCGCGGTTTTCTTCAGATCAAACGGCTCGGCGTTTACATTCGTGTCCTGACTCAAAATCCCCTCCTCCTGACAGGAGATCAGCACGGGGGCGAAGAAGCGCTTTGCATAGTAGTGCAGAGCCTTCCAGCGGCCAAAATAGTCGATGCTCGACCAGCTTGCCACCGGCCAGCAGTCGTTGAGCTGCCAGATCACCGCGCCCATGCAGCAGCCGCGGTGCCTTCTCCAATGCTCGACGCCGTACTGCATCGCCTGCGCCTGAAGCAGTTGGGAGGCGTAGACCAGCCGGTCCAGATCGCCCGGATAGAGATACATCTGGGAGAGGTAGGACACGATGCGCCCGTTCGCGGAGGCGTTGCGCTGGTGCTTTTCCATAATGTAGGAGAAGACGTTGCGGTCTTCCGGCTCGGTGAAGCTCTCGATCGTCGCCATGCAGGGGAACGACTGGAAGCCGAACTCCGAGACATAGCGGAAAAGATAGTTCCGGTAGTCCGTGAAGGGCTTCAGACCGTGCCAGACCTCCCAGTAGTGGACGTCGCCTCTGGTCGGGTCCTGCGGGTCGTCGAAGCTGCCGCCGCTGCTCGGGCTCGCCGGCCAGTAGAATGCCTGCGGGTCCTCGACCTTCAGCACCTTCGGAATGATATATTCGTACATCTTGATGTAATCCGCCGCCTGCCGTTTCGAGGATACCCACTCGCCGACCGCGACGAACTGCTCCATCTCGTTGTTGCCGCACCACAGCGCAAGCGACGCATGATGGCGCAGGCGCCGGACGTTGTCCGCGAATTCGGCGGTGATATTTGCTTCAAATTCGTCCGAGAGGTTGTATACGGCGCAGGCGAACATGAAGTCCTGCCAGACCAGCAGACCCAGCTCGTCGCAGATATCGTAAAAATAATCCTCCGGGTAATAGCCGCCGCCCCAGACGCGGATGCAGTTCATATTCGCGGCTTTCGCGTCTTCCAGAAGCCTGCGCGTGCGCTCCGGCGTAACGCGGGGCAGGAGGTTGTCCTCCGGGATGTAGTCTGAGCCCATCGCGAACACGGACACGCCGTTCACGCAGTGGGCAAACGACTCGCCCCATTCGTCTTTTTTGCGCTCGACAGTCATCGTGCGCAGACCGACGCGGCCCTGCCATTCATCGAGATCGTGTCCCTCGCCTTCAAGAGCGACATGTACGGTGTAGAGAGGCTGTCCGCCGAGACCTGTCGGCCACCAGAGCTGCGGATTCGGCACCGGGATCGTGCAGTGTGAGCTCTTGCCGGTGAGAACCGTCCCGTCCGGGGCGGTAACGGTCACATGGACACTGACCGGATCTTCGGTAAGATGTTCCAGATGCGTGCATACCTCGAGCGAGACCTTGCCTTCCTCGTGATGTTGCAGGATCAGCACGTCGCGGATGCGGGCCGTGCTCATGCTAAGGAGGGAGATGGGTCTCCAGATGCCTGCGTCGGGCAGGCGGGGACCCCAGTCCCAGCCGAACATACAGTGCGCCTTGCGGATATGCGGAAAGCCGACCATTGCGTCTGAGGTGCCGTCCGCGCGGGACTGAGCATAGGCTTCCTTAATATATTTCGTCGGGGAGGCGAACTGCACGCGGATCGTGTTTTCGCCGGGACGCAGGAGAGCGCGGACGTCGAATTCCCATGTACGGTGCATGTTGTCGGCATGTCCGGCAATCCGGTCGTTGATCGTGATGTCGGCGAGGGTGTCCAGTCCCTCGCAGCGCAGCAGAACGGCGTCGGATTTCAGAAATTCCTCGTCCACGGAAAAGCTGCGGCTGTAGGTGAAATCGTGATCCATGAGCTTCAGGGCGTCCATCTCATTGTCCCGGTAGAACGGATCGGGAATGAGCCCTGCGGTGAGCAGGTCGTGATAGACGGAGCCCGGAACCGTCGCGGGGACAGAGGAAAAGGCGCCTTCGGAGACGTCAAGCGTCCAAGCGCCGTTTAAAGAGATTGTTTTCATAATCAAAATGCACCTCCCATTGATTTTGTCATAGAAGCGTAAAAACGATTGGTTTCAATTTGTATCGGAAATTTCAATTTGTATTGTAAGACAGTGGATTTGCAATGTCAACAATTTGAAAATAAATTGCTTTTACTTTGTGCATTTTTAAATGAAAAAGTCCTTGTGACAAAGACACTTGTCGTTTTTGGTGTAAAAATTGTATATTTTACAATTATTTTTAAAATTTTGTTTGTACACATTGACAACAAAACAAAATAATTGTATGATATATATACTTACCGGTCCCGAAGCGGACCGAAAAAATTTATTTAAAAAAGGAGGATATGTAATGAAGAAACTAGTTTCAATGCTTCTGGCGATGGCTATGGTCCTTTCGATGGTAGTCAGCACGGTGGCACTCGCTGATGAGGCGGGCGACGTTGAGCTTCCGCGTGAGGAGACGCTCTATTTCGCAGGTCAGCAGTGGGGCGCTGTCAACAGTTGGAACCCGATCGGCACGAACCAGAACAACTCGATGGGTATCGCGGCAGGCGCAGGCTGGCGTGAGGTAATGTTCGA
>CANQVH010000045.1 GCA_947627245.1 uncultured Lachnospiraceae bacterium
CCCAACTTAGGGGACATTACAAAATCAAAACTATAGATAAAACTCCGTTTTTATCGCTAAGAACCCTTTATTTACAAGGATTTCGGCTCCTGAGTCGCCAAAAAAAATGACCTCAATGTGAATTTCACATCAAGGTCAGATTTTTTAACAGGATAATCATTTTTGCCCCAAACAGGATAATGGGCTTTGCCCCGGAACACGTCCGTTACTCCAGCTCTATCGTTCCCGGCGGCTTGCTCGTCAGATCATAGAGTACCCGGTTCACGCCCTTCACCTCATTGATGATCCGGCTCATCGCCCTTTGCAATACCGCGAACGGAATCTCTGCCGCCTCGGCCGTCATGAAGTCGACCGTATTCACAGCCCGAAGCGCCACCGCGTAATCATAGGTGCGCTCGTCGCCCATCACGCCGACGCTCTGCATGTTGGTGAGTGCGGCAAAATACTGCCCGATGCTCCTGTCCATTCCAGCATTGGCGATCTCCTCACGGTAGATTGCGTCCGCGTCCTGCACGATCCGCACCTTCTCCGCCGTCACCTCACCGATGATGCGCACGCCCAGTCCGGGGCCGGGGAACGGCTGGCGATACACCAGATATTCCGGAAGCCCAAGCTCCAAGCCGGCTTTTCGCACCTCATCCTTGAACAGATTGCGCAGCGGTTCGATGATCTCCTTGAAATCCACGTAATCCGGCAAACCACCCACGTTGTGATGCGACTTGATGACGGCTGACTCACCGCCGAGGCCGCTCTCTACTACATCCGGGTAGATCGTTCCCTGCACCAGAAAATCTACCGTACCAATCTTCTTTGCCTCTTCCTCGAAGACGCGGATAAACTCTTCACCGATAATCTTGCGCTTCCGCTCCGGTTCCGTCACGCCTGCAAGTTTTCCGTAAAAACGCTCCTGCGCATTTACGCGGATAAAATTCAGATCATAGGATCCATTCGGACCGAATACGGCTTCCACCTCGTCGCCTTCGTTCTTGCGGAGCAGGCCGTGATCCACGAACACGCAGGTCAGTTGCTCGCCGACCGCCTTTGAAAGCAGGACAGCCGCCACAGAGGAATCCACACCGCCCGACAGCGCGCAGAGCACTCTGCCGTTCCCGACTTTCTCACGAATGGATTTAATCGATTCCTCTACAAAAGAATCCATGCGCCAGTCTCCGGCGCAGCCGCACACATGCAACACGAAATTTTCCAGCATTTTCTTGCCTTCCTGCGTATGCAGCACTTCCGGATGGAACTGAATCGCATAGAGCTTCTGCTGCTCATTCACCGCCGCCGCCACCGGACAGTCTGCAGTATGCGCGGTAATCCGGAACCCCGGCGCAACCTTCGCGATATAATCATTATGGCTCATCCAGCAGATCGTTTTCTCCGATACATTTTCAAACAGACTGCAGGAGCGGTCGACCG
Source organism: uncultured Lachnospiraceae bacterium (assembly GCA_947627245.1). Lineage (GTDB taxonomy): Bacteria > Bacillota > Clostridia > Lachnospirales > Lachnospiraceae > Choladousia. Next base: position 1,423 of record CANQVH010000045.1, read on the forward strand.
TTACCTCGATCTTTCCGTATTCACGCACCGGGGCATGCTTTACCTCGCCCCCGAGCACAAACTGCATCAACTGCGCGCCGTAGCACAGCCCGAGCACCGGAATCCCAAGCTCGAACAGCTCCTTCGTATAGGTCGGCGCCCCCGGCTCATAACAACTGTTCGGCCCGCCAGTCAAAATGATGCCTTTTGGATTCATCTCCCTGATCTTTTCAAGCTCCGTCCGGTAAGAATAAATCTCACAATACACGTTGCACTCCCGGACTCTGCGCGCAACCAGTTGATTGTACTGTCCTCCGAAATCCAAAACGATAACGGTCTCTCTCTTCATTGTCCTCTCCATTTCCGCACGACAGTGCCAAAATAAAATATGTAAATGCGCTTCACCAACAACAATACCGCCCTATCAGTGAAAATATTATAAAATAGCTTTTACGGCAAGGCAATACAAAATTATAAATCAAGCGGCAGATTTTTCACCTGCCGCTCAAACTCATTAACAACCATATTTTCAAAACAGGCTTTCCAGTTCCTCGCGATTCGAAAGTCCGACGCTTCGGTTGACGCACTCCCCATCCCGGAACATGAGTACCGTCGGAATCGAAGCGACCTTGTACTGCCGCGCCAGATCCGGCATCTCATCCACGTTCACCTTTCCCACATAATATTGATCCTGCGCGCCGTCCAACTCGTCCATCAAAGGCGCCATCGCTTTGCACGGGCCGCACCATTCCGCATAAAAATCTACCATCACCGGTTTATCCGCATTAAGCACGTCCTGCTCAAATTGCTCCTGTGTCTTAATTATCAGCATTTCTGTCATCTCCTTCTCTTTTGGTAATCAAAAACTTGTTTTGCAGGGTAAACTTCCGTGTTGTTTATCATTCCCTGCAAAAAAATCAGCTATGCAAGGCAATTATAACGCATTTTCCCAGTTCTGTGTAATGTTTTATGATTTCATTTACAATACTTGCAGAAAGCATTCAAATTATGTTAATATTAACCGACAGGAAACCGCGGTACTTCAGAAAAATAGATATTTCAAAAATCTTTTGATATGATTGGAGTCTAATATGAATCAGTCTGTATTATATCTGGAATGTAATTCCGGAATCAGCGGAGATATGACCGTCGCCGCCCTGCTTGACCTCGGGGCCGACCGGCAGGTGCTTCTGGACGCGCTTGCCAGTCTTCCGCTTACCGGCTATTCGATCGAAATAAAGGATGTGTACAAGTCCGGGCTGCGCGCCTGCGATTTCAATGTGATTCTGGAGCATGACAATCACGACCATGACATGGAATATCTGCACGGGCACATGCATGAGGCAGATGCCGCAATTCATGAGCATGCCCGGAGGTTCGCAGCGGTCATGCCCCATGAGATGCACGAACACGAAGCGCATGTTCCTGCTGAAGAATCTGGAGCGCATCATTCGGTCCACAGCCACCCTCATGCTGACGGCACGCCGCATACGCATGTGCACACGCACGAGTCGCGCAACCTGCAGGACATCACGGAAATCATTAACGCCGGTCGTCTGACTGCTCATGCCCGCGAACTGGCGCTTCACATCTTCCGCATTCTCGCAGAGGCCGAGGCGTCCGTCCACGGAACCACTGTTGACAAAATTCATTTTCACGAAGTCGGAGCGGTCGACTCGATTGTTGACATTGTCGCCGCAGCCGTCTGTCTGGACAATCTGAATCCGGCGCGCGTTGTGGTGTCTCCGCTCACAGACGGCACCGGACAAATTCGCTGCCAGCATGGGCTGATCCCGGTTCCGGTTCCGGCCGTGACCGCGATCGCTGCGCAGAACGATCTTATATTGAAGCTCACCGATATTGAGGGCGAGCTTGTGACGCCGACCGGCGCTGCGATTGCAGCCGCGCTGGTCTCGGACGCGACGGCTTCCGAGCAAAATCGAACAGATACTCCTTGTTCCGGGTCAAAGCAAACCGACACGCTCTGCTCCGGACCGAATCCGACCAATGATGCCCCTTGCCCCGAACAGAATCAGACCGACACGCCTTGTTCCGGGCAGAATCATTCTGTCTCCGGCCTTCCTGCCGGATTACGTATCCGAAAAGTCGGTCTCGGCGCGGGGAAACGCGATTATGCCACGACAGGAGTTTTACGGGCAATGCTGCTCGAACCGCTGGACACAGCGTCCTCGGCTGAAGCTATGTTTTCTCACAACGACGGCGAAAACGGTGATGCAGTGCCCTCTTCTCGGGACATTCAAGATAACGATGACAGCGACTCGATCCTTTGCCTCGAATCGAACATCGACGACTGTACCGGCGAGGCGTTGTCCTTCACGATGCAGGAGCTTCTGGATCACGGCGCACTCGACGTCTTCTACATTCCGATCTACATGAAAAAAAACCGTCCCGCCTATCTTCTGCGAGTGCTTTGCCACGCGGGCCGGCGAGCGGAGCTGGAATCCATCATATTCAAAAACACGACGACCATCGGCATCCGCGTGCAAAAGATGCAGCGCACGAAGCTGCCGAGGCAGGTCGTATCGGTCGAAACACCTTGGGGTACTGCCGACGTCAAATTCTGTACACACAACGGCGAGACTTACTGCTACCCCGAAAACGACAGCGTGAGCGCGCTCGCCCGGAAGAATCAGATTGGTTTCCCGGAGATGTACCATCAAATACAGGAATATGCCAAAAAAGCTCTCGGGAACTGATTCATTCCAAACAAATTCTGAATAAATACTTTGATCACACAAACACACGCAAAATCTATCATTGATTCTGCAAAAACTTCCGAAAAGATTCTGGCATCTTCCCGGAAGTTTTTATTATCGTAGTTTTGATCTTACAAATTTTATAGTTCTCTCAGCATCTCCGCCACGCCCTTCCACTCTTTCAAAAGCCGTTCCAGCGAATACGCCGCGTTCGCCGGGCTTGTGGAGGGCAGGCCGATGATCTCCCGGCCGCAGCTTTTTCTCTGAAATCGCTCAAACAGCCGCTTCGCCGTGCCGCCGTTCGCATAGATCTGCCGGATATTCGCCCGCTGCAGGATCCGGCTCAAATCCGTCGGAACGACATTGCGAATGCTGCTGTCGCTCGACCCGACGATCTCACACGAAGCAATCACATCCCAGACCGCAATACGGTTCTCCAGAAGCATCCGCTTCTTCTCCTCAATCGTCCCCGGCTCCTGCCATCCCGTGAGCCCGGCGATCACTTTCCAGAAACGGTTCTGCGGATGTCCATAATAAAACTGCTGCTCCCGCGACTTGACCGACGGGAAGCTGCCCAAGATCAATACCCTGCTGTTCTCATCAAACACCGGTTCAAATTCGTGCCGAACCTTCTGATACTCTCCCATCGCAACTTGCCTTCTGTCTTGGTCACACGAATTGAGCTGCCTCGTATTCTGATATTCTCCCATCGCAACTTGCCTTCCGTCTTCCCCTGTAATGAATGTGCTTTGTTTTCTTTCACTCTTTCAAATTTTCACGGAACAGCCGAAAATATTTCATCGCCTATCCGCTATCTTTGATTCACGAGTTCCGCCCGGACGACGCCCCGCGCAGCTTTCTCACAATCGCATGGAGTCCGTACCGGATCGCGGACATCAGCGATGATCCCGCCGCGGACATCAGAAAGACCGACGGCACCACCAGCGGCCAAAACTTCCATCGCTCGGCGACCACCGGCACATATGCATTCAAGATTCCGTCATAAACGATTCGGTCAAAGATCCACGAAATCAAATACAGGCCCAGCGAAATGCCGGAAATATAGGTCAGGAGCTCACGCACGATCACCGGCCATCGTTTCACGTTCAGGTGCAGAAGCAGCGTGAACAACAGCACCGCCGTGATCAGATTTTCTCCGCCCCATGTACTGTTGCCGCCCCAGACAAAGCTGCCGCCGTCGCTCCGGTAATAATTGTACCAGCCGAACACGACGATCACCACGATCAGAAGCGCAATGTTCAGCCATTTCTTCAGCTTCAGTCCGTACTCCTTTAGGTACGCCCCGATAAAATAATACGTGATCGGATACATCGTCGTGAAAAATGCGGGAACGATCGGGTCATACTTTTTGGAAACGGACGGCGACGCCCACCATCCGGGCGTCCGCAGATCAAAGATATTCAACAGCTTCGGAAGCATCGTAATCGCCATCATCGTGAGCACGAGTATCTGTTTTTCCCGCTGGTTCTTCAGCCCGTGATAAGCCTGATTCAGAAACGGGATCATGAGAAACAACCCGATGTACATCTCAATGTACCATGCGTAATTCGCCGCGTCAAAATCCAGAATATCCAAGATTGCCGACTTCCAAGTCACTGCTTGATTCAGCGCAAATTTCTTAAACAGCAGACAGGCGATGCTCGCGAGCAGATAGATCTCGATCGTCTTCCACAATCCTTTGTAATACCTGCGGCTCAGCGTTTTGTTCAGCATCAGATATCCGGTCAGGATCATAAACAGTGGCACGCAGCTCATGAAAAACGCGCGATACACGCAAAGCAAGAGGATGTCCGGCCGATTCGTCGGTTCATTGTAAAAACCACTGTTCAGCAGAAAATGAACCGAAAGTACGCTGAACACCGCAACACAGCGGATCAGATCCGCATTCATATCACGCTCGCGCACCTGCTTCTTTCCCTGCACGGCAATTTCATGATCCGCCGCAGACTGCCTGTCCGCCTTCCGCATAGCGATCTCACGATCCGCCGCGGACTGCCCGTCCGTCTTCCGCACGGCGATTTCCTGCTCCGTTTCCGATCGACGCTTCTTTTCTTCCTCGTTTGTCCTTATCTTATTTGCTCCGTCCGCCGTCTGCATTTCTTCCTTTCCTTCTTTCCGTTCATTCATGTGATACCGGCTTTCGCTCCGGGCCGAGCCACCTTCATCCCATCAAACAGTCTCCGTTTTCGGATCAACCTGTACCAGTCACTCACCCCACGACCTTCGCTTTCGGATAAATTTTCACCATCCGCTCATCCGGGAAATGTTCGTCGATAAACTCCGCAACCACATTTGGAGCCTCGATCCCATGCTGTCTCTGCGAATAACGACCGAGCGCCATCGCCGAGATCAGGATGTCCCCCGCCATCAGAACGATCAGAACCCACGTCAGCACAGGACCGATCTTCTTCGGAATCTTCTCAATCCAATGCGACAGGAAGGGATACGCCCCTTTCAGCCAGAACACCGCGACAATCCCCCAGAAGAAGCAGTACAGCAGGTTGATCCTGCCGCCCAGATTGAAGGGAATCTTGCTGTAATTCCAGAATACCGTCCCGAACACATACTCCGTGAACACGCTGCACACATATTCATAAGTGCCGCCCACGACCGTCCCGTACAGGAAAATAAAGCGGTCGTTTCGATCCCGGTACCGATACAAAAACGCGGTCAGAAGGGAGCACGCAAAACCCCAGACAATGCTGAACGGCCCGTAGACCACGCTGCTTCGGCTCATCCACGATCCCAGCGAGAACCGGCAGAATACCGTCTCCACGATATCGCCGAAAAACGAACCGATCAGAAACAGCCACACCTGTTTGTAGAAGCCGCAGCCCTCCGCAAATTTCGTCTCCTTCTTCGGCTGCTCCTTTGACTTGGCCTGAAGGATCTTCTCCGTCTCAATGTTCGGGTAGGAACGCTCCAACCTGCGCAACACCGGCCGCGTGATCACGTTCCCGAATGTCGCGGACATTTTGTGCATGTTGTCAGTGACGCCCGCCATGCGGTTGATATAACTGCGCCATTTCAGAACGACAGCCAGCGCCCACAGAAGATCGATCCCAAGAAAGCCGAACAGCACATACAGAATGATCCTGCCGAGCCCATGCGGAATCAGGCGCACCAGCCGAAGCAGCAGCGGATTGCCGATCCACAGCACAAAAAGCGCCGCCGCTCCGAAATAAAGCAGCAACGGCGCCGAGATAAATCCGTGAAATCCGATCCGGAACCTCTCATAGCCCCACCATTCCCGGTGGAAGATGCGCGTCAAAATCAGCCCGGTCAGAACCATCAGGCACGCGCTGATCACGATTGCGCCCAAAACCAGAAACACCGGCGAATCCTTGAGTTCGCTTAAAAATACGCTGTATGCGATCGCCGAGAATCCGTAAATCGGACACAGCGGCAGATTCAGCACGCCAAAATTGACAAGCCTTTTTTGTCTTATGGCTGAGACAACTGTCCCGATACACCAACCCAAAAACGAATAGATGAAGAACAGCCAACCCAGCTCATAATAATGATAATGCATAGAATTACACCTTCATTCGCTGTTTTACAAGGTATACCCCTAGGGCACCCCGTAAGTCAAATCCCTGCGGGATGGGGAAGTAGCTACGCTACTTTACAAGGTATACTGTAGGAAAAGTGTCGGTTTTTGTCAAGCCTTTTTATACCGTTCCGCTCACTATCCTATAATACGCGCGGGATGTGGCGAGATATACCAAACCATAAAAAACAGCAAACACCAGAAAACAGGCCAGCATCACGCACAGCAGCAGTTTCCCGTCGAGCAGTCCGAGCAGCATCAGAATTTTCTGCACGATCGGAAACGCGAACATCGTGTGAACGCAGGAAAGCAAAAGCGGCGCAAGGAATACAGTGAACATCTGCGAGCGGATGCTGCCGCGGATCTCCCGCTTCGTCATGCCGACCTTGCGCATGATGCCGAAGCGCGCGGCGTCCTCGTAGCCCTCGGTGATCTGCTTGTAGTACATGATCAGCACCGTCGCGAGCAGGAACACGCTGCCCAGCAGCACACCCAGCACGAACAAACCACCGTTCAACCCGTAAAACATGGCGCGCTCCCCCTCGCGGTAATCGACGGTCGTGTACGGGATCTCCCCGGCCTCCTGTGCCGCATCCCGGCGCACCCGAATCTGTTCCCACAACTCCTTCTGCGCATTCGCATCCGCCGCGATATCAAAACCGCAATAAAAGTATCTCTCATTCAGCTTCCGCCCGAACTGCTCCAGCTCGATCTGCTCTGTGATCTCCGCGATCTCGTCGCACACGCGGATATCCGGTACAAACACGTATATACAGTGTGCCAGCAGCGAATAGCCGTCCCCGTTGTGCGCGAAATGCTCCACCCGGCCCTTCACCCTCCAGGTCCCGCACTCACGCACCGTGAACGTATCGTAGGGGAACTCCCCTTTTTCTATATACAGGAGCACTTCGTCGTCCGCGAGCGTCTCCTGCGCGCCCTCGACGCGGTTGTAATCTTCGATCGGGATAAAATACAGTCCCATGACCTTCGCCATATCCGTGATCGGGTTCGTCCCCTCCAGATTCGCGTAATCCAGAATCAGCTCATTGTCCTGCTGGAACGAGTCGACGCCTGCATAGCGGTAGGCGATTACATTCTCCTGCATCATGCCGGATTTCGCCGCTGTCTCCTCCGCGATCGCGGCAACATTCTCCCACCTGTCGTAGCCGTCCGAGCGCAGCTCGATCTGCCGCGGATAGCGCGTCACAAGACTGTCCTCCTCCCCGACGTACAGACAGGTCACGGCGGACACCATGACGAGCACCATCGTAGAGAGTACGCAGATCGACGCCAGCCCGGCCCCGTTGCGCTTCATGCGGTACATCATCGAGGAGACCGACACGAAATGATTCGCCTTGTAGTAATAGCGCTTCCTGTGCTGCAGCACACGGCAGAGTTTAACCGAACCCGAGATGAACAGCAGGTACGTCGAGACGATCACCATCGCCACGGCCCCGAAAAAGACGACAAGCGCGCTGATCGGATCCCTGATCGAGACGGCGATGTAGTACGCCGCGCCCAGCATCGCAAAGCCGGCAATCGCCAGAAGCCAGTTGCCCTTCGGCGGCTTCTCTCCCACGGCCGAGCTGTGCAGCAGCTCCACCGGCTTCGATCTGCCAAGCGTAAACAGCGCCTTCAGCAAAATCAGCGCGAAAATCCCCAGAAACAGCCCACAGGTCGCGAGCGCCGCGCTCAGATCGACGCTGAAATCCATCGGCACATCTCCTTGGATCACACGCACGATCCACAGCTCCCCGAGCTTCGAGAACAGGATGCCGCAAAACAGCCCCGCCGCGAGCGAGATCAGCGACACCAGCACGCTCTCCCAGACAAGCACGCGCGCCAGATGGCGTTTTCCCATGCCGAGAATGTTGTAGAGCCCGAACTCCCGCTGCCGGTTTCGCACCAGAAACGAGTTTGTATAAAACAGAAAGATCACAATAAAAACCAGAAAGACGCCGGAACCGAGCTTCAGCATCGACTGGAGCGTGTCGCCTCCGCGCATGCCCGCCACGTACCGGTCGCGCGAGAGGAACAAAAACAGATAATACATCATCACCATGCCTGCGCAGGTCAGCAAATACGGCAGGTAGGTGCGGCCGTTTTTCGCGATGCCGCTGACCGCCAGCCGCAGATATAGGCTGCCGCGGCGTCTCGGAAGCCGGGCGCGCTGTCCGTCACTGGCTCCAAGCTCCGGTTTGTACGATGACACACTCATTTTCGGTCACCTCCCGTCGCCAGCATTGTCAGCGTGTCGGAAATCTTCTGATAAAGCTGCTCGTCCGTGCTCACGCCACGGTAGATCTGATGAAAGACCTCGCCGTCCTTGATAAACAGCACGCGCCCCGCATGGCTCGCGGCCTTGACCGAGTGCGTCACCATCAGGATCGTCTGACCTTCCTTGTTGATCGAGGCGAACAGTCGCAGCAGCTCGTCGGTCGCGCGGGAATCCAGCGCCCCGGTCGGCTCGTCCGCGAGGATCAGTCTCGGATGCGTGATCAGCGCCCGCGCCACGGCAACGCGCTGCTTTTGTCCGCCGGATATCTCGTAAGGATATTTTTTCAACAAATCGAAAATACCGAGCTTTTTCGCGATCGGCGAAAGCCGCTCCTCCATCTCCTGATAATGCATGCCCGCGAGCACGAGCGGCAGAAAAATATTGTCCTGAACGGAAAATGTGTCGAGCAGGTTGAATTCCTGAAACACAAACCCCAGATTGTCGCGGCGGAACTGCGCCTTCTCCGCCTCTTTGATATGCGCCAGATCACGCCCGTCCAGAAGCACATGCCCCGCGGTCGGCGTATCGAGTGCCGCGAGAATGTTCAGAAGCGTCGTCTTGCCCGAGCCGGACTCGCCCATGATCGCCACGTACTCGCCTTCCTCGACCTTGAACGACACATTTGAGAGCGCCTGCACCTGATTTCCGCCGAAGCGCGTCGTATAGATTTTTTTCAGATTGTTGACAGCCAGAATTTCCATCGCTATGCCTCCCCTTGAAAATTATAGACATATTCTATCTGCGGAAAATCCTGTCCGCCATCGAATCAGCTTTCATTTTCCTTACAATTTTGTAAGGTTACTCGACCTCGAGCTCTGCGTTCTTCAAATCGATACGCACCTCCGTGCCCTGCCCCGGCGTCGAAGCCACGCTGATCCCATGCCCGAGATTCGCGCAGATCCTGCTGCACAGATACATCCCGATCCCGCTCGCTTTCTTGTCGCTGCGTCCGTTGTCTCCGGTATAACCTTTCTCGAAAATACGCGGAAGATCCTCCGGCGCGATCCCGATTCCGGTGTCTCGAATGCACAGTGTTTTCGGTGTTTCAAGCGTAATCGCGATACCTCCCTCATTCGTGTATTTCAGCGCGTTGGAGAGCACCTGATCGATCACAAATAGCAGCCACTTCTCGTCCGTCACAACGCGCGCACCGAGCGGCTCATACTCCAGACGAAGCTTTTTCCGGATGAAGGTCGCCGCATGCCGGCGCACCGCCTGCTTCACGATCTCGTCCAGATCGTATTCGCGAATCACGTAATCCGTCGAGTTCGAATCGAGCCGCAGATAGCACAGCACCATCTCCACGTACTGCTCAATCCGCCGCAGCTCCTCCCGGAGCGCGCGTATATTCGTTCTCGCCTGTTCTTCCCCTACTCCTTCGTCCACCCTATCTGCTTCCCCGCAGTTCGAGTCACCAAATACTCGCTGTTCTTCTTCTCTTCTTTCCTGTCCTCGTCCGACATCTGTTTTGTGTGTTTCTCCACGAATTGAATCAGGAGATAAATGTATATCTCCTGCACCGTTCCCGCGTCCCGAATCCTGCCGCGACGACAAATCCTCCTCCAGCATCAAACGCATCGCCGCGATCGGAGTCTTGATCTGATGCGCCCAGACCGTATAATATTCGATCATCTCCCGATAGCGCCGCTCCATCTCCTCGCGCAGCTCCCTGCGCTCCCGGCAGAGCACATTCAAAAGCTCCTGATAATCCTCCTCCAGAAGTCCGGAGGGCGTCGGCAAATGTTCCAAAGCAACATCAGGAGCAAACGCCAGCCTGTCCCGCTGTCCCCTGCTTTCCGAAACAGATCCCCACGCATTCTGCATCCTTCCTGCGTACAGGCCTGCACCCTCTCCTCCCTTTATTCCTTTGCCTTCACCCACGCTTCCTCCCGCCGTCCCTTCCAGACCGGCACTCAGAATATTGAGCCGGCGCTTCAGCTCCTTGTGCTTCAGGCAAAATCGTCCGTAATCCAGTCCCAGCACGATCACGCCGAAAAAAGTCCACAGCGCCGCCATGTAGGCAACGGCGGGAAGCGGCAGTCGGTACAATGCAAAAATTACGGCCGCCACCGCAGCCAAGAATACCGCCGTCGCAATCCCTTTTCTATGCAGCTTCAAATATGCACGCAGCACAAAGCATTCCCCTCGCTTTCTTTTCCATGCTTTTTTGAGCACCCGCCTGTCTCTTATCTTTTTCCGGTTCGAACCTCAGCACAGATCTTCTGTACCGCCACTCTTCCGGTCCGCCTGTCTCTTATCTTTTTCCCGCTGTCACGCGATCACATACCCCAGCCCTTTCCGGGTCGTGATGAATTCCTCAAGCCCCGCGTCCGCGAGCTTTTTGCGCAGACGTGTGACATTGACTGTCAGGGTGTTCTCATCCACGAAGCTGTCCGTCTCCCAGAGCCGCTGCATCAGCGTGTCCCGGCTTACCACCTGTCCCTTGCTCTCGAGAAGCGTCTGGAGGATCCGATACTCGTTTCTGCTGAGCTCGACGCGCTCTCCCCGATAGCTCAGACTCGCATCTGCCAGATTCAGTACCGCGCCGTTATGTTCCAGCGTATCGGCCGGGCTTGCGAAATCATAAGTGCGCCGCAGGATCGCCTGTATCTTCGCCGTCAATACATTCAGATCGAAAGGTTTCGATATAAAGTCGTCGCCGCCCATATTCATCGCCATCACAATATTCATATTGTCCGAGGCCGAAGAGAGAAACACGATCGGCACCTTCGATATCTTCCGGATCTCGGCACACCAGTGGTAACCCCCGTAAAACGGCAGCATAAGATCAAGCAGAACCAATTGCGGATCAAACTCCCGAAACTCGCCGATGATGTCCTGAAAATTTCGCGCGCACCGTGCCTCCAGCCCCCACAGCTTAATCTGCCTGCACATCGCCTGCGCGATCACCGCGTCGTCCTCTACGATCAGAATCCTGTACATAGCACTTTCCTCTTTTCCGTCGAATGCCTTATTTTCATTTCCGTTTTCCTGTCTCCGCCTTTCCTATGACTGCCATCTACTCCAGATCAATTTCATCCGTCAGTGATTCCGCCATCGTCCCATAGCCGAACAGGCTGCATACCATCCGGATTCCTTCCGCGATCTCGCGGCGGGAGAAATTGTGTTCCTCCAGAAAATCACTGTCCTTCTCATTCAGATATGCATAAAAATACAGCGCCAGCTCCAGCTCCCGACGATCATACACGTTCAGTTCTAAGAGCAGCCGGTTCTCCGCCTCCTCGATCTTCCCGTTCTCAATCAGCTCTCGGAGCATCTCGTACCGCTTTGCCAGCCTTTCTTCCTCAAAAAGCGGTCCTGCTTTCTTCTCCAGATCGATTCCGAAGATCAGCCTCAATAGCGTGCGGATCGTCTCGTAGATCAGCCGCATGATGTAGTCCTTCTCGATCATTCCCACGGCACCGTCCTCCTCTCCGTCTGTAACATTATAAAAAATAATGCACAAAAAAGCAATTCCCCGCATACCCTCATAACAGAGCGGCGCCCCGTTTTGCCCGACCGGCTCTGTCAGGTCGAGCCAAAGTGAAATCATCCGGGCGCCATGGGAGGCAGGCTTATGGCGACGGTAAGTCTTTGTATGATCGTGAAAAATGAGGAAGCGGTTCTCGCGCGCTGTCTCGACAGCATCCGGGACGCAGTAGACGAAATCATCATCGTGGACACCGGCAGCACCGACGCGACAAAGGAGATTGCCGCGCACTATACGGATAAAATTTATGATTTCGCGTGGATTGACGACTTCGCCGCCGCGCGGAATTATGCTTTTTCTAAGGCAGGCATGGAATTTGCCATGTGGCTCGATGCAGACGATGTCTTCACGGACAAAGACCGCGGAGCTTTCCTGCGCCTCAAGGCCTCCTCGTGGGAAAACGCGGACCTAGTCATGATGCGCTACAATACCGCGTTCGACGAGCAGGGAGAGCCCGTCTTCTCCTACTATCGGGAGCGGCTTGTCCGCCTGAGTGTTCCGCATACATGGAAAGGCCGCGTGCATGAAGTGATTGTCTGCGCCGGACGGACCGTCTACGCGGAAGGAGTCGCCGTCACGCACCGATCCGTGAAAACTGTCTACAGCGACCGGAACCTGCGCATTTATGAACGGCAGATCCGAGAGGGCGAGCCGCTCTCCCCGCGCGATCGCTTTTATTACGGACGGGAGCTGTACTATCACAGGCACTATGAGCGCGCGATCCGCACGCTCAATGAATTCCTTGCGGATGAACAGGGCTGGGTGGAAAACAAGATCGAGGCGTGCAAGATCCTGTCGTACTGCTTGCGGGAGACCGCCAACCTGCCCGCAACGCCAGACGATCGGGACAATCATCCGGCCGACGCCCTTGCGGCGCTCACACGTTCTTTCCTCTATGACCTGCCGCGCGCGGAGATCTGCTGTGAAATCGGCGCTCTCCTGATGCAGATGCAGAATTACCGGGCCGCGGTGTTCTGGTTTGAGCTCGCGCGTTCCCTTCCGCAAGACGAAAAAAGCGGCGGCTTCGTATCCGCGGACAGCCACGGCTATCTGCCATGCATTCAGCTCTGCGTCTGCTATTACCGGCTCGGTGACAACAAGAAAGCGGAGGAATACAACCGCATGGCCGGAACATACCGCCCTGCTTCCCCCGCTTATCTCTTTAATTTGAAATTCTTTCAGACCGCGCAAATAACATATAGAAAATGATATCTCAGATCTTAATAATGCACTTGACCAGATCTGTCTTGTTGTTGATCGCCTCTTCAAACGCCTCTTGGATATGGTCGAGGTCGAATTCGTGCGTCGCGATCTTCTCCACCTCAATCGCCCCGCTCGACACCGCGGCGATCGCCTGCGGATAGATGTTCCGATAGCGGAACACGGATTTGATCGTCGCCTCCTTATCCATGATCTGAGCGAAGTTGTAGGTAATCTCCTCCTGCGCCGCGAGTCCGACCAGAACGATTGTGCCGCCGCGTTTCACCATGTGCGGCGTCTGGGCAATCGTCACCGGCGAACCAGCCGCCTCGAACACCTTGTCTGCGCCCTGTCCGCCCGTGATCTCCTTCACGGCGGCGAAGATATCTTCCTTTCCGCTGTTGATCACGTGCGTTGCGCCCAGCTCCTTCGCCTTCTCCAGTCTGGCGTCGACCAGATCCGCCACGATCAGCGTGCTCGCCCCATGCGCCTTGCAGGCCATCATCGTGACAAGGCCGATGCAGCCCCCGCCGAGGATCAGCACCGTGTCCCCGAGCGTGACCTCACCTTGGTTCGCCGCGTGGAGGCCGACCGACAGCGGCTCAATCAGCGCCCCTGCGCGCGTCGAGACATTGTCCGGCAACTTGAAGCACATATTTTCCGGAAAAGCGATGTAATCCTCGTAGCATCCCGCGACAGGCGGCGTCGCCAGAAACTGCACATCCGGACACAGATTGTAGCGCCCGGACTTGCAGAACTCGCACTCCCCGCAGGTGATGCCCGGCTCCAGCGCCACGCGGTCTCCGACCTTGAGCGTTTTGCAGCCCTCACCGACCTCTACAACCGTTCCCGCGCACTCGTGTCCCAGCATGAAATCACCCTCGCCCACCACATACGCACCGCAGCGGCCGGAGTGGAAATAATGTACGTCGGAGCCGCAGATCCCGACATACTCCATCTTCACCACGACCTGCTCTTCTCCTGCGTGCGGCATCTCGATCTCGCGGATGACCATCTTATCAATCCCCTGCATAAACGCGCCTCTGTTTTTCATGACAATCCCTCCTTGTTCTTTCTTTAATATAATATTTTATATTTTTCTGGTCCGTTTTGATTTCCATTCCTCCAATTTTCCATGCACTGCGCAATCAGCGAAAAAGAATATCTGCAAGCTGATATTCAATGTCCTTCGAGGTTGCCCGCAAAGGGAGCGGCCGTATTGAGGCGAAAACGATAGGTTCCGTCCTCATTTTTTGCAAGGTAACACATCCACTCGTCGTAATCATAGTGCCGGTACATTTTATTTTCCAGATCCGACTGCGGCATCTCCGTCAAAAAGGTGATCACAGAGAGACAGTCAACATGGTTCCCTGTCCCTGACGTATTCCCCGTCTCAGAATGTATGTCCAGCAACTCTATGTCAGACACTTCCTCTTTCAGAGCCGCGACCAACTGTTTTGTCTGCCTCGCAGTGGCGAGATGGTTTACGCACATACCCAGCGCTTCGTAGAAAATGACAACACCTACCAGAATCAGCGGTACCGCGATCAATCCCCGCGCGATTCTTTTTAACAGTTTCACACCCTGTTCCTCCAATTTTAGTTCAAGACGTTTTCTCTTGAAAATATACCTGCAACAATATCGCGGATTCAAAATCCCACTTTTTTATTTCCATTATTTGATCGTGATGTACTTTTGATTTCTGCTATTCGGTTTATCCGGAATCGTCCTTGCAATGCGCCCTTGTTCCAATAATCTCCTGATATAAACCATTAGATTCTTTCTATCTTTCAGGCCAAGATATGCAAGCATTTCCTGCACACTCTTTGCTTCAACGCAATAAGCGACAATCCTATTCTCCATCGCTCTGCTCTGTTTCTTGTAGACATCTTGGGATGTGACTTGAGGGGTAACTTGGGGGATAACTTGGGGGGTAACTTGAGGGGTAACTTGAGGAAAATCCCCTAAGTCAAGCCGATTGTACGGAATCGTTACTGTAATCGCATTATCGGAAAATCGAAATGCACCTTCTCCATATTCACCCACAATTCTCGGAACACCGCGCCCTGATTTTTCACTGATATGAAGCTGTACAAAAAT
The DNA here is from genome assembly GCA_947627245.1 of uncultured Lachnospiraceae bacterium. Classification (GTDB taxonomy): domain Bacteria; phylum Bacillota; class Clostridia; order Lachnospirales; family Lachnospiraceae; genus Choladousia. Next base: position 16,758 of record CANQVH010000045.1, read on the forward strand.
TTCAGTAAGTTTCGCGTTAACCGGAATCGAAATACCAGCATAAAACCCCTCTTTTGTCTGGTGCGGCGGCAATGTTCCGACCGAGGTTATCTCAATCCGATCCTGATATGCGGTAAACATCGGAGCCGTCCCGCTCACCCACAAATTATGCTGGAATGCATTGATTACAGCCTCCTTAAATGCCTGTGACTGAAACAGCATTACTTCTTTGCGCTCCACCTTACGGTCTCGTTCATCCGCTTGCGGAATATTTAAGGTATCTCCATAATCTATGACCTTATCAAGCGCCAATAATAAACACATATCGCCAAATTCGCGTACGGCATACATTGTAGACGTCTTATCAATTCCTGAAAACAAAGCAAACCTGATTGGCATTCGCGGATTGTCTGATAATAATTGTGCAAGCAGATTATATTTTCCGTCTGCGGTCAGCAATTCCAGATTTTTCTTAAATGTTCTTTTGCTCAGCTTTATCCCTTTCATATCAAAATACAAAAAAAGCTGATCAAATGACAAATCATCAAATCTCGCCTCCGTATTAAGAAGAGACGGCAGGCCAAAATTTAGCACCCGAAATAATGCGGCTTCTCTTTCCGGATGGTTCTTTATGTTTTCCTTACTTGATCCGACACGAATATACCGAACACCTTTAAATTCCGTCGGAACAATGCGCGCAGCAGGTATACTTAAAACAACAATTCTATTTCCATCAACAACATCTTCATCGAATGAAAAATATATCGCCGGTGAGATGTTCCTTGCTAAATAATGTTCGATTGGTTCATTTTTAATATCTTTCTTATATTTGAACTTTGTATTTGTAAATTCATGCGTTTCGTCTTGGATTCCCCATATTAAATAACCAAACGGTTCTCCAATCATTGCCGCAGCGTTTGAAAGCGCGGAAATATACTGCCCAATCTCATCGAGTTCATACCAGTTGTCTTTAAAATCAAACCATTCCTGTTCACTCTCGAATGAAAGACACCTTTTTACTATATCTATAATATTCTCCATTTATTTACCGCCTTATTTCCCCTGATATAAATTCAGTATTTTCTATCCTATATATTTTGTCCTATGATCGAATTTTTAAAAAATTTTAGCTATATCCTATCATACAGAATGACATTTTTCAATGAAACAGATTTTGCTCCGCCCCAGCAGGCACAAGTATTTTCTCCGAGTATATCAGAAACATTCCCGGCTTTCAACCGCATAAATGCAGTCCCCTGAACTGCTGTGTCCTGCGATCATCCGGCAGGTGTCTGATCCGGGCTCAGCCTTAGAACACTCCGATTCTTTCTGAATATACTGGAATGAGACAATGAAAAGTCTCGATTACCGGAAAGGAGGTATGCGTTATGAATAATGCTTACTATAATATCTGTCCGCGTTGCGGAAGACCTTCCAACTGCTGCACCTGCTGCGGCGTTACGGGGCCGACCGGACCGATGGGGCCAACCGGGCCGATGGGGCCGATGGGCATTCCCGGAACACCCGGCATGCAGGGTATAACAGGACCAACCGGCGCGACCGGAGCAACCGGGGCAACGGGTCCTGCTGGACGATCCACAGGGATGCCCGGCGCCACGGGAGCCACGGGACCGACCGGACCGATCGGACCTACTGGGGCTACCGGACCGATCGGTCCAACTGGTGCTGACGGTGCCACAGGGCCGACCGGGCCTACAGGAATCACCGGCGCTACCGGACCCACTGGGCCTGTCGGACCAACCGGCGCTACCGGACCGATCGGACCGACCGGTGCTGACGGTGCCACAGGGCCGACCGGGCCTGCCGGAATCACTGGCGCTACCGGTGCTACCGGACCCATTGGACCAACCGGTGAAGCCGGTCCCGCAGGAGCCGATGGAGCCGCAGGCGCCACGGGCGCTACCGGTCCAACCGGGGCTACTGGACCGACCGGACCCACCGGCGACACAGGTCCCATCGGGGCGACCGGACCTACCGGAGCCGACGGTGCCGCAGGCGCCACAGGCGCTACCGGACCAACCGGGGCTACGGGGCCGACCGGACCCACCGGCGACACAGGTCCCATCGGGGCGACCGGACCTACCGGAGCTGACGGAGCCGCAGGCGCCACAGGTGCCACCGGACCAACCGGGGCTACGGGACCAACTGGCCCCACCGGCGACACAGGTCCCATCGGGGCGACCGGACCTACCGGAGCCGACGGTGCCGCAGGCGCCACGGGTGCCACAGGCCCGACTGGTGCTACAGGACCAACCGGTGCTGACGGTGCTACCGGACCCACCGGCCCGACCGGCGCTGATGCAACGATCACACCGGCTGCCGCGGTCGCGGATACCGACCCGGCTACGGCGACTACCGCCGACATCGCCACACAGCTCAACACGCTATTGACGAATCTGCGCGCCGCCGGACTGCTGTCATAGGCAGTTTTCAAATCGCCGACGCAAGTTCGGTCTTACAAAGGGAGCCCGGCAATCTTGCCGGACTCCTTTTCGAAAGCTTTGTTCAGATTTTATTTTCTCCTAAAATTCCTTTCCTTTATAGATCTGAATACTCAAAAGCGCCGATACCGCGAGCAGGCAAAGCCCCACAACCGGCGCGAAATACGCCATGTGTATCAACTGTTCAAAATTAAACTCCGGATGCCATGCTCCCGACTGTATCAACATATATCCGAGCAATATCGGAGCCAGCATCACCACGGCTATACTGATGCGCGCTTTCTCCACTCCGAATTTGAACGTGATCGGCAGCAGAATCGCGAGCATACACAGGCTGATCGTCTGAAAAATACACTGACCGATCATCATCTCCTGAAAGGGAGTTCTCGACGCCGCGAAGAAAATTGCCGTAGTCACAAATCCTATAACGTCCATGAGCAGACCGAGCAGATATTTTGACAGCACGATCCTGCTCCGGGAGACCGGCATCGTCAGCGCGTATTTGTCCCAGCCGGACTGCTCGTCATACCCGCAGGCGGTCAGCAGGACGATCGACAGATACACTGAAAACATTCCGCCGAAGAAATACGGGCTCTCCTGCATTACGCTCAGCCCTCCCCAGAATACCAAGATCAACAGATAGGATTTCCACTGTTGCTTCAGGTTGATCAGATCTTTATAAACCAGTCCGCTCATCTCGTCTCCTCCTTCACATGATACAGCATGATATCCTCAATGCTCGCCGGGTCGCACACAAGTCCGGACGGAATCCTGTCACGCAGCGCCAGCGCCTCCGCGCCGAAGCTGTTCTCCCGCACGCCGATGATCGCGGAACGGTCAAGGGCGTCCAGCTCCTGCCGTGTGCACTTTACCACCGCATACTTTTCCTGCAAAACGCTCTTTTCCTCACAGAACACAAGCTTTCCTTTGTGCAGGAACGCCACGTAATCGCAGATCTTCTCGAGGTCACTCAGGATGTGCGACGAGACAAAGATCCCATGATTCTCGTCCTGCATAAAGTCCAGAAAAATGTCAAGGATCTCGTCGCGCACGATCGGATCCAGTCCGCTCGTCGCCTCGTCGAGCAGCAGCAGCCGACTGTCGTGCGAGAGCGCCGCCGCAAGCATCAGCTTCATCCTCATGCCGCGCGAATAATCCTTGATCTTCTTATCGCGGGGAAGGTCAAATTTCCCGAGGTACTGTTCAAAGCGCGCTTCGTCCCATGTGCGGTAACACTTGGACATCATCTTTGCGATGTGCCCCGCCGACATCGCCGCAGGAAAATTGCACTCATCCATAACGACCCCGATCTGCTCTTTTTTCTGAACAAAACTGTCGTCTAACCGTTCCCCGAAGATCGAGATCTCGCCTCCGTCCTTTTTGAGCAGGTCCAAGATCAGCTTGATCGTCGTGCTCTTGCCCGCGCCGTTCTCCCCGATGAAGCCCATGACGCAGCCGGACGGAAGCGCAAGGCTTAGATCCTCCAACGCGAAATCCGAATAATGCTTTGTCACATGGTTCAATTCCAGTATATTACTCATACTCCATATACCTCCAACAATAATCAATACTTCTCACTGTAAATCAGCTCCAGCATATCCTGAAGCTCCTTCAGGCTCAGTCCGCAGCCGACAGACAGCTCGGCGATCTCCTGCATCCGCTCCTCGATCCTGCGCAGTTGTTCCTCCCGCACAAACTCCAGATTCTTCTTTGCGACATAGCTTCCCTTTCCGGGTATCGATACGATAAAGCCGTCCCGCTCGAGCTCCTCATAGGCCCGCTTCGTCGTAATCACGCTGATGCGCAGCTCCTTCGCCAGAAAGCGGATTGACGGAAGGGCGTCCCCCTCCTTCAGCTCCCCGGAGATGATCTTCGACTTGATCTGCGCGCTGATCTGGTCGTAAATCGGCTGACCGCCGGAATTGCTGATGATAATGTCCAAACCCTGCTCACCTTCCTTTGAGTGACAACTGCCGCTTCGTATCCGACAGCTTCCAATGTACATTGTATTTTTCAAATTCCGGAATTGTCTTTTTCACACAACAGCCATGTGTGCTTGCTGTATATATTCATTATATACAGTATAAACAGATTGTCAAGACCTTTCCATGTAATTCCCAAAATTCTTTTTTCCACAGTTCGGGTCTTTCGTCACCCTGCGTGTACAGACACGTTTTCCGCCCCTCGTCACCCCATGTGCACAGATATGTTTTCCGCCCTTCATCACCCCATATGCACAGACACGTTTTCCGCCCCTCGTCACTTCCGGCGCACCGACAAAAAAACGGCAGGACTCTGCATCCTGCCGTTTCATATATTTCTCACTCTACGCCTCCAATGTCATTCAGTTAACAGCCGCAAAGAGGCAAGACGTCTCCAAGAGGGATCTGTAGAGGCGTCCACCCGGAGATGCTCCTGCCCCCCGCGGCGTCCGGAATCGTTAAGCTGAATAACGCTGCTTCACTGCATGCACAGCCCCTGCACTTCAGACGCCGTCAACACGCCGTCGTAAACGCATACGTCATCAAACAGCGCGTTTCTGCAGTCCTCGTCGTCCCAGATATGACCGCTGCCGACCATGACGTCTTTCGCCTGCGAGATGCCGGTCTTGTTCTTGCGGAAGCAGTCGCTGATATCCTTCTTCTCCTCACCGACCAGTTCTCCGTTCAAATAAACCTTGATGCCGTTCGGGTCTACCGTGTAAGCTACGTGCTCCCAGACACCGCGCTCACCGCTCGTCGAGAGCAGAGAGCCCTGTACGTCGCTGTAGTTGTTTGCATTGATGCGCGCGATCAGGTTCGCGCCGATGCGTGTCAGAGGATAATCCGCGTTCGCGTCCGCCTCAAACAACGCGCTGTGCTCGAAGGTCTCCTCTCCGATCTTCACCCACATCGCCACGGAATAACCGGACGGTCCGATCGGCTGCAGGGTATCCTCCGGAAGCAGCAGATAATTGACGCCCTTCGCGCCCGCCTCGTTCGTCACCGAGAGCACGCTTCCGCGTTCTTCATCCTGAACGACCGTCGCCTCGCCGATCAGCTTCGCGTTCTCCTCGAGCGTCGAATCCTCCACCGGAGCGATCGACGTTCCGTTCACGGAACCCTCCTCGAAATCATAGCCGCAGATCAGCACCGAGAGTCCGCGCACCGCGACCTTGCAGCTCTTCTCGACTGTCGTCTCCCCGCAGGTCACCTGCGCGGTCAGCTCCACGCGCACGTCCTCCTGCTGCGGCGTCACTTCGCCGGTCTCACTGATGACCGTCGGGTCCGAGCTGGCCCACGTCACCTGCGCGCCCATCACCTCGGTCGGGAGCTCGAAGCTCTCCTTCGTGGATGTCGGGATCATCTGCCCGAGCGCCACAGCCGCCATATCCGCCACCATCGCGGTGTCTTCCATATTGATCATGCTGCCCCAGATGCTCTTATTGTCGTTTCCGATCGCGGAGAAGGTCATCACCGCGTTTTCTTCCGTGTTCTCCTTGTGCTGGCGGAAGAAATATCCCTTGTAGACCATGCCGTCATTAAATTCAAACGTCACGTAGTCGTAGCCCTTGCCAGAGTCTGCCTTCGTCCATGTACCGACCTTCGCGCCGTCCGTCGTACCGTCCGCGTACAGCGTCAGCATCTGCGTCGGCTCCATCTCCCCGGTCGTCGTGTTTCCGTGGCAGATAAATTCATAAGAGCCGACCACCTCATCATCTGCATAATTCGCCGGCTGTTCACCGCAGTATTCATAGACTGCCGTCGTCGGCCAAAGGTCTTCATTCAGGAACTGCTGATGCACGCGCACCTCATGTCCCTCAAGCTGCGGTTGAATGTCGAATCTCTGATGATAGACCAGATAACGCGAACCATCCTCGTCGATCAGCATGGAATTGTGACCCGCCGCACGCTTTCCGATCTGATTATAAAAGCTGTAATTGCCAATCAGCTTGATGCCGTAATTGTCATTGTTCTCGCCGTTGTCCGCCGCATTGCCGCCCTTCGCGTCCAGATACGGACCGTACGGATTCTCGGAACGGAACAGGCGCATATTGTAGCCGCCCTCCGCGGTCAGGCCGCCGTAGGTTTCATATAAATAGTAATAACCGGTCTCCGCGTCATACTGAATATACGGGCCCTCACCGGACTGATGGTTGCCGCCCGCGATATGTACGCCGAAATAGCGATCCACGAAATTCCCGGAAGCCTCGTCCACCGAATCTACGCCCGGATAGATCGCCTCGCCGGTCGCAGGATCAAGCTCCAGAATGAACAGGCCGCCCGACCATGAGCCGTAGGACATGTACAGATGCTCGCCCGCCGCGTCAAAGAAGAGGTTCGGGTCGATCGCGTTCGGCGCGTAGGTATTGTCCCAGTCTCCGTTCGCCGCGAACCAGTTCTCGCTGACCTCGTCGATGCCGCCGTTTTCCGAGCCCTTCTCAATCAGCTCGTTCAGATTCAGGTAATCGTTGTCCCACTTCGTATCGCGGGAGCTGTTGCCGTCCGGCGCGCCGTTCTGCGTGAAGCCGGAGTAGACGATCGTGTCCACGTAGGTATACGGTCCCTCGAAATCCTTCGCGACCAGATAGCAGATACAGGATCTGCGCCATGTCGAGGATGTGCAGCAGTACAGCATGTATGCGCCCTCGCTCCCGTCCTCCCACACGTACTGCGGGTTCCAGATCGCATCCGGCGCCCAGATCGCATAGCCGCCCGTGCAGTCTCCGTCGTCGTAGCCCGCCCACTCGAAGGGCTCCGCGAAATTCTCCTGCAGATTGCCGTAGATCGGAGCATTCTTGGTATCACCGTAATCAAAGTTCACCTGCTCCCATGCCGCCAGATCCGCGGACTTTGCGATCGCCGTATGGGAACCCACCACATAATATACGCCGTCGTTCGTCCGCACGATCGACGGATCATGTACCGTCACATGCTTGATCTCCAGCGGTTCCTGCGCAGGAATCTCCACGGTCTCCTCGACCGGGACTTCCTCTACTTCCTCCAAAGTGATCTCCGCATCCGCCATCTCTGTCTCCGCCGCGCCCTCTTCCGGCGTCTCCGTGCTCCCTATATCTTCTTCCGTTCCTTCTACCTCAATTACGGAATCGTCCGTTACGATGACTTCCTGCGCATCTGCGCCGTCTGTCACAATGATCTCCGTTGCTCCGTCCTCGCCGCCGATCACATCCACAGACGTCTCCGCCGTTTCACCCGTCTGCGGCTCTTCCGCAACGACCGACATCGCCGTTCCCGCCGCCAGCGCCGCGGTCATCATCACCGCCAGCACCCTGTGCCATTGCCTTCTCTTCATCTCTCATACGCGTATCGCCGTCCTTTTTTGCCCCGGCGCACGCCTGCCTCCTTTCCCGTTTCCCACAGCGCCAGCCGCTCCTATTATTTCGTGACTGACTGTTCGTAAATCCTATTTTATACAGGAATCGTTTGCATTTCAATAGATTTTGATTAAATATTTTTAAATACTGTAAAATAATTTACGAAAATAAAGATTGCTATTTTCTCTCAATTCGATATAATGAAGATACTGAAACGTAAGAACGTACAAAGAAATAAGGAGACGACATACTATGGCAAAATTAAGAATCCAGCCGAACAACCAAATCAGCCGGATCCGCAAGGAAATTTACGGTCATTTCTCGGAACATCTCGGAAGATGCATTTACGGAGGCTTTTACGTCGGAGAAAATTCCCCGATTCCGAACGTGCACGGAATGCGTACGGACGTGGTCGAGGCAATGCGAAAGATCCGGATCCCGGTGCTTCGCTGGCCGGGCGGATGCTTTGCCGACGAGTACCACTGGATGGACGGCATCGGCCCGAAAAAGAATCGCAAGAAAATGATCAACACAAACTGGGGCGGCGTCACTGAGGACAACAGCTTCGGCACGCATGAATATTTCGAGCTCTGCGAACAACTGGGCTGCGAGGCCTATGTCAACGGCAACCTCGGCAGCGGCACCGTGCGGGAGATGTCCGAATGGGTGGAATACATCACGTTCGACGGCGTGTCGCCGATGGCGGATCTGCGCCGCGAGAACGGTCGTGAGAAACCGTGGAAGCTCCCGTGGTTCGGCGTCGGCAACGAGAACTGGGGCTGCGGCGGCAATATGCTGCCCGAGTACTACGCGAACGAATACCGCCGCTATCAGACATTCATAAGGAGCTATAAAGACCCGGATGACAAATCCGAGGGGATCCGAAGAGTCTGCTGCGGTCCGAACGACAGCAACTACGAGTGGACAAGAACCGTTCTGGAAACCTGCTTCCGGAGCTGCGAGCCGGAGCTTCACGGAAATCTGGACGGTCTCTCCCTGCACTACTATGTAGTTCCGGAAATCTGGAAGCACAAGGGCAGTGCCACAGTCTTCGACGAGAAGTGCTGGTACAAGACGCTCTCTAAGGCGTACTTCATGGATGAACTGCTCCGGAAGCATTCCGCGATCATGGACGAGTTTGACCCGGAGCGCAAGATCTCGCTCGTGGTCGACGAATGGGGCGGCTGGTACGACGTAGAGCCGGGCACCAATCCGGGCTTCCTGTACCAGCAGAACACGGTGCGCGACGCGCTCTTGGCCGGCATCACCCTGAATGTGTTCAACAAACATTCCGAGCGCGTAGGCATGGCGAACTTGGCGCAGACGATCAACGTGCTCCAGTCCGTCATCCTGACCGAAGGCGCGGACATGATCCTGACGCCGACCTATCATGTGTTCGATCTCTACAAGGAGCATCAGAACGGCATGCTCGTGGAGAGCTCGATCGACACAGGCTCTATCGGCGCGGAAAACGAATATCAGGTGCCGTGGATCACGGAATCCGTATCGGAGGATGCAGACGGCGTCTTACATATCACACTGACAAACGCGTCTCTTTCCGAGGCCTGCCCAATTGACGTGGAAATCGCCGGGCGCAGAGCGGCCGAGGTCCGGGGCGGGATCGTCTGCGGCGCAATGAACGCTATGAATACCTTTGAGGAGCCGGAGTGTGTGACGGCGGAAGAATTTACGGATTTCCGCTGCGAGAACGGAGCGCTCTCCCTCACACTCCCGCCGCGAAGCGTCCTGCACATGAGCGTAAAGACAAATGCCTGAAAAAAGCCTCCGCGTCTGCAGGAAATGCCTGCTGTATGCGGAGGATCGCGAAACTTTTTTCAAGAGGCTGGAAGCCTATATCGACAATCTGTCCGAGGAAGACCGGACAGATCAAAGAACTTATGAACATCGCCTGAATCAGTGCGCGCACTGCCCGAATCTAAGCGACGGCATGTGCGTGCTCTGCGGCTGCTATGTAGAGCTGCGGGCCGCCCTGAAGGTGCGCCGTTGTCCGGACGTCGTGCGGAAATGGTAGCGAGTCTCCTACTCCTTCGGGCTGTAGTTGACGCGCACCCGGATATCCTGATTATAATTGCCGAAGCCCTTTCCGAACAGCGTGATCCCGCCGACGTTCTTCGCCGGTTCCTGCACCTGAAAGCGGAAACGCAGATCGTTCTGTGAATCCAGCGCAAGCTGCGTCGTGGTGACGTCCGAGATCTTCAGACCGTCAATAAAGGTTCCGTGCTGATTAACGACCAGCATCTTCAGCAGACCGTATTGATTCCAGTTCGGGAACCACCAGCTCGGCGTGAACATCCCGTGCACGTCTCCGAAATCTCCGGGGCTTGTCCACATGCCAAGCCGAACTCCGTTCAGGAAAAAGGAAATGTCCGAGGGCCAGTCGCTGTTGACGCCGGGCGCTTCGCTGCTGATCTCGAAGGAGATCGTCAGTTGATCGATCTTCTGTCCGGGCGGCAGCATGTTCGGGATCAGATAATCGATATGTCCCTTAGCGAACCAGAGGATCTGCGCGTCCACATGACTGGGATGCGCAAAGAAGCGCGGATCATCCACCGTCCCGATCAGATTTTTCGTGTTGGAAAGACCGCAGGTAGGGAAGACGACATAGTTGAAATAATTCCCGATCGGGATGTCGATCGTATAGCTGTCGGCCTCCGTATCTGTATTCTTCGTGGCGATATCGATCAGGATCTTGTCGATATTCATACGGCATACCTTTTGGTTGCCGTGCCCGGAATACTCGCTTAATATCGTGACGATCCCGCTCTCTTCAAGCTTTTTGATGTGGCTTGTGAGCGCTCCGTTCGTGATCCCGAGCGCCGAGGCGAGCTCTCCCATATTCATTTCCCTGTTTTCCAGAAGGGTTTTTATGATCCTGATGCGGAGCTCTGAGCCGAGCGCCTTGAAGATCGCCGCTCCGTCGTCGATGTTCTTTATGTAAAGCATGCAACTACTTCCTTTATCTGTTTTTACCGATGATTCATAATTATACAAAAAAAACGGACGAATTTCTACTATTATTTTCTCTCACAGGAGGTCTGTTATGAGCGATTCAAAAAAACTGAAATTTAACGAACCATGGATTCTGCAGCGCGCGGATCCGTATGTATACCGGCACACGGACGGCTTTTATTACTTCACCGCGTCCGTTCCGGCCTATGACGGGATCGTACTGCGCCGCTCCGCCACGCTTGCCGGGCTTGCGGACGCGCCGGAGGTCGAGATCTGGCACAAACACGAAAAAGGAATCATGAGCGTGCACATCTGGGCTCCGGAGCTCCACTATCTCGACGGAAAATGGTACGTCTACTACTCCGGCGGCGACATCGACGATATCTGGGAGATCCGCCCGTATATCCTTGAGTGTCAGGGGCCTGATCCGCTCTCCGATCCGTGGATCGAGAAGGGCAAAATGAAGCGCGCCGACGGCGACGTATTCTCGTTCGAGGCCTTTTCCCTTGACGCGACGATTTTCGAAAACAAAGGAAAACGCTATTATGTCTGGGCCGAAAAGGTCAGCGTGTATCCCCAGATCTCCAACCTGTACATCGCGGAGATGGAGACGCCCTGCAGTCTGAAGACGCCGCAGGTGATGCTGACGACGCCGGACTACGACTGGGAGCGCGTCGGCTTCTGGGTCGACGAAGGACCGGCTGTCATCCACAACAAGGGAAAGATCTACCTCACCTACTCCGCCTCCGAGACCGGACCGGACTACTGTATGGGAATGCTCACGGCAGATGAAGACTCGGATCTCCTCGACCCTCGCTCATGGACAAAGGAACGCTATCCGGTGCTCTCAAGCGATCCGGCCTTGGGCATCTACGGACCCGGCCACAACAGCTTCACGGTCGACGAGGAAGGAAACCCGATCATGGTCTACCACGCGCGGACCGAGGCGGAGATCATCGGCGATCCGCTGTACAATCCGAATCGCCACGCGATGCTGATGCGCCTGAAATTTGACCCGCAGACCGGACGGCCGATTTTCTCCTACACCTGACAAGGCACCCAGACTCTCATCTGATTTTCCCCGCGGTTGCCCCACACATAGTAGGGTACCGCGGTAATCTCACAGGCCGTCCTCTGCGGCCGCTGCATCGTATAGAGCTCTTCGCCCGGCGCAGTGCGAAATCCCTTCAGGCGCAGAGGCACGACGTCCTTTGGAAGCCCCGAAATTTTCTCTCCTACCGTAATCTCCGCGTCCGCATCCAGCGACAGAGACAGCACGTCGCCGTCATTATCCACTCCCTCAAGACAATAGACAAGCGGGCCTCTCTGCACCGCCACGCGGCCCGTATCGGCTGCGATACGCGCGGACGGATAGACAAACTGCGGGCGACCGTCCAGCACAAGCATGATCTCATCCCCCTCAGTCATATTTTCCAGATATACATAACCGCGTGCCGGTTCCGTCCGGCACTCCTGCCCGTTCTTCAGGATGCAGTACGTCCGGCTCCAGCCCGGAATCCGCACGGCCAGACGCTTCACGCCGCTCTTCACCCGATATCTCACCGTAAAATCATAAGGATAACCGGTCTCACAGCTCACGACAAAACCATCGCCGAAATCGACCTCTCCCGCCGCGTACAGATGGCAGTAAGCCGTATCCGCAGAGATTCCGTAAGCGTACCGTCCGATCGAGGATAGTGTCCGGGCCACGTTCGGCGGGCAGCAGGCGCACGCATACCATGCGGGACGCTGCGGCAGATCATGCCGATGCGTCACAGCCACGCCCGAGATCCCCGGAACGACCTCCAGCGGATTCACATAGAAGAAACGCTTCCCGTCGAGCTGCATCCCGGCAAGCACCGTATTGTAAAACGCGCGTTCCATGACGTCTGCATATTCTCCGTCCGGCGCAATCTCCAGCATCCGCGAGGCAAAATACATCAATCCGATCGACGCGCAGGTCTCCGCATATACCGTATCGTTCGGCAAGTCATAATCGACCGTGAACGCCTCTCCGTGCACCGTAGAGCCGATCCCGCCGGTCACATACATTCTCCGGCGCGTGATGCTCTCCCACAGACGGCGGCACGCCGCGAGCAACTCCTCATCTCCGGTTTCGGAGGCAAGATCCGCCATCGCCGTATAGAGATACACCGCGCGGACACTGTGTCCGACCGCATCCGACTGCCGCCGCACCGGCGCATACATCTGCGCATACTCCACGTCCTCCCCGTCCGAACCCCAGACAGTCCAGTCCCGCCGCTTTGCTTCCTTCGCAAAGAGCTTCGGATCCTGCCCTCTCCTGTCGAGGAAATACTGCGCGAGCTCCAGACAGTGCCGCTCTCCCGTCGCGCGGTACAGCTTCAGAAGCGCCAGCTCCACCTCCGGATGCCCGGGACAGCCGTCGCGCCCTTCCCCTATAAAATGGCGATAAATATGTTCCGCGTTGCGCAGCATGACGTCCAGCAGCTTCCGTTTCCCGGTCGCCTCATAGTAGGCCACCGCCGCCTCCATCATGTGGCCGGAGCAGTACAGCTCATGACCCTCCGTGAGATTCTGCCACCGCTTCTCACGGTCCTTGATCGTGAAATAGGTATCTAAGTAACCGTCCGCGTCCTGCGCGGCCTCAATCAGACCGATCAGCTCATCGGCCTTGCGCTCCAATTCCTCATCCGGAAAGATCTCCAGCGAATACGCCACGGCCTCAAGCCACTTCGCGGCGTCGCTGTCCTGAAACACCATGCCGTAAAATCCGTCGCCCCCGTCCTCACCGCGCAAAACCTTTCCAGCGTTGATATAATTCTGAACCACATGGCTCTTCTCCGCGCCGGGCGCGCGGTCGTTCAGCACCTCGTATTGATACGGGATTACCACGTCCTTCACCAGCTTCTGGTATCTGCGGATAAATCCGTCCGCCGGAGTATATGCGCTCACTGCAAGCTGTCTTTGCTGTTTCATGCTCTTCTCCTCCAATCTATTGTATTTATTCTGTCCCGCTTCCTTTCGGGCTGTACTCGATCATCATCCGGATATCCTGATTGTAATCGCCGAAGCCCTGCCCGTACAACGTCAGCCCTTTCGAATTCGGCATGCCGGGCGGAACACTGAATCGCAGCTTCAGCACCGACTGGTCGTCGAGCGCGAGATCCCGCACCGTAATGTCGGACAGACGGTCCCCGTCCAGATAGCAGCCCGTCCGGTCTACGGTCAGCTTCTTGAGCAGGCCGTACTGGTTCAGGAAATCATACCACCAGCCCGGATTGAACGTGCCAGGTCTCCCGCCGAAATCGCCGGGGCATGTCCATCGCCCAAGCAACGTCCCGTTGAGCGAGAATTCGATGTCTGACGGCCAGTTGTTATTATAGCGGGGAGCCTCCGAAGAAATTTCAAAGGTCAGGCTGAGGGAATCGATCACATTGTTGCGTGGAATAAAATTAGGAAGCAGATACTCCACATAGCCCGTCGTAAACCAAAGGATCAGCGCCTTGCGGCGGTCGGGGTGAGCGAACTGCCTCGGCTCATCCAGCCGTCCGAGAAACGCGCTCTCCGTCGCCAGCCCGCAGGTAGGCGTCACCTCAAAATCGGAATAACTGCCGACCGGCACCTCCGCCTGATAGACCCGTGAGTGTCCGGGCCCTCCTCTCGTAAAATCGATGACAATCTGCTCTGTATTCGGATAACAGCATTTCTGAATGCCATGTGAGGCAGGCACATCCGCAATGCGGATCAGTCCGCACTTCTCCAGCTTCGCGATGTGCGGACTCAGCGTACTCATGGAAAGTCCCATCTGTTTCGCGATCTGCTTGAGATTCACCCCTCCCTGTCTCAGAATATATTTCATAATTTCAAGGCGAAGGTCTGAACTAAGTGTCTGAAAAACAGGAAGCTGTGCGTCAATCGAATTCGGATCTGTCATCGCGCATATTCCCTCCTTTTCCCTGCTCATCGCGCTAAACGCTTTTAATTTTGTATTTTACGAAATAATCATTTTCAGTATACTAAATATACCAAAAACGTCAAGTGCAATCTTGTTTTTCCGTCATTATGACAGGTAATTCCGTTTATTTTTATTTTAGTTTTTGCTAAAGTATTATCTATTTATACAAAATTTCTCGTTGACAATTCGTCAGTCGGTAGATTAAAATCACTATATCAAAGGTTTTTCTTTAGAACATTTTGTGTAAATTGACGCAAAAATACATAATATATTATATTTTTGTACACATCCGTCAAATCGCATTTGTTCTATTGAAGAACACGAAATAAAACTATTTCACAAGGAGGAATAATTTATGAAGAAAAAATGGTTAGCAGGTCTTCTCTCCGCAGCTATGGTTCTTTCCATGGGCACCATGGTAATGGCTGACGAAGCGGAAACCGAAGCGGCTCCCACCGCTGTCACGACAGTAGGTCCGGACGATGCCACAGCGAAGTATGAGCTCTGGTCGTTCGTCGATCTGCACAATGAGTTCTACGGCAAGATGGTAGACCTCTGGAACGAGCAGAATCCGGATCGCACGATCCAGATCACGTTCAGCACCTA
>CANQVH010000046.1 GCA_947627245.1 uncultured Lachnospiraceae bacterium
TTCACACTTTTTTTAAAATCGAAAAAGGAAAAATATGGTTACGAGATGTGGTATTTGGCTGACCACTGAACAGTAACAGATAAACGGGTGAACAAACTGGATGTCGGTATTTTTGTACAGGGATTATGATACAATCCAGAAAAGCCTAGGGTCATGGGAAGGAAAGCTGATTATGCCATTGGGTTGGATCGATTTTTCAAGAAGTGAACGAAACAAGGTGCTAAGCGTGCTGGAGATGCTGACGGAGGCGGGTACGCTGGACGAGCTGGGGATCGCCCCTGTCCGGGACGGCTTTGCGAACCTGTTCTTTCCGGGGACGTCCACGGTCCAGACAAGGGCCAAGTATTTCCTGATCGTCCCGTATGCGCTTAAGGATCTGGAATACAGTGACGAGACGAACCCGAACCGCATGCGCCAGTCTTTTGACGCAGTGGAGCGCCGGTGCGGGGAGCAGTTCCTTGCGCACGGGGAGGATACGGCAGGCATCATTGGCGGCAGGTCGCTCCGGCAGAACCGCTGGGTGAAGCGGACGCCGGCGGATATATATTGGAACGGACTCAGAAGTTACGGAATATTTACCGGAGGGAATCTCTCCCTCTACGAATATATGCGGGCCGTGTGTGTCAGGAAGAGCCAGAAGGACACTCTGGGCAGGCTTGGGAACCGGAGAGACAACGCGGGGGAGAATGAGCAGGACGACAAGGATGCCGGCGCGCTGCTTTCCATGAGGTTCTGGAAGATCCCGACTTACACGCCCGGGTGGGCAAAGGAACTGAAGCTCAGCCTGACAGAAGAGGAGGGCAGCTTCCTGAGGACGCAGATCACCACAGCCTTCCCGGATTCCATGCTTGCATATATCATCCGGAACCGCATGACCGGGGTGCTCTCCTGCAAAAGCTTCCCGGAGCTTCACAGCCTGATGCCGGGTTTTCCGGAGCAGATCCGGGACGACTATGCGCTGGCGGTGAGTTTTTCGGATTTTCTGTATGTCCTGCGCACCGTTTACAATCTGCTCGTTTCCGGCGGCAGCAACGAGGAAGCGGAGGCGGAGTGGCAGGCACTGGAGCCGGATCTGGAGGAACTGGCCGCCGTCGACCTTGATGCCATTTTCGGGCGCCTTCATCTGTACGGCAATGTGTTTCTCTGCAATTTCCTGCGCAAGGCCAGGGACTTCATGCGCGCAGGGGATCTCGGCGGGATGAAGACAGAAATCCGCCGCAGGGAACGGGAGCTGAAACAGGGAAGGGCAAAGACCCTGCATCCGGGTGAGTTTGATCCTGCGGTATGGTACGGCGGCCGGGGGCTGGATTACCGTTTCGGAAATGCAAAAATGCTCCTTAGGGATATCTTTGAAAGTGAGGGCTGCGATGTTTAACCCAAATAATGACAGGCTGGATTTCGGGCAGATCCTTGCGCCTCCGGCTGATCACGTTTTTGACTTTGCGGTAGGCACCACCTATTCCCTCGACCTGGATGCGCTTGTGGGCGCGAGCCTTGCGATGGGCTTGTCCGAGGAGACGGACAGCGAGCTGATGAAGAATCCGGTATGCATGCTGGAAGCCCTCCGCGCCACCGGCGATAAGGTGGCCCTGTTTTGCGAGGGCGGGCAGATCCATGTTCCGAACAAGGTGACGCCGCTCTATATCCTGCTGGAGAAGATGGTCTTCCAGGTGAAGACTGCAAAGAGGAGGGGGATCGCGGCGTATCCCTCGTTTCATCCGAAGTTCTGGCTGCTCCGGTATAAGAATGAGGGCGGGGAAGCCCTGTACCGGGTGGTCATCCTGAGCCGCAACCTGACCTTTGACAGAAGTTGGGATGTCGCCTATTACATGGACGGGAAGCCTGTGCGGGAGGCTTCCGATAAGAACTTCCCGCTGTGTGATTTCCTGCGCTTTCTGGCATCGCAGCTTCCCGCAGATGAGAACGGTAGGGAAAAGGCGAAAGCGATCCGCTCGCTGATCCGTGCGCTTCCGAACGTTGCCTTTGAACCGGCGGAGAAGGAGTTCTATGATTATGAATTCCTGCCGCTCGGGGTCCGGGCGTCCGACGGGGGCTATTATTCGATCGAGGATACTCTCCTGTTTTTTGACACGTTCCATGAGATCTTCATCATGTCCCCGTTCCTTTCCGGGAGCATTATCCGCGATTTCAACGACAGGAACCGCAGCAGCTACATCAAAGATCCACGCTATGTGCTGATCACGAGGGAGCTGTCTTTGGGCAGGCTAAAGCCAGAGGACGTGAGCAACTTTACGATCTATACGATGCGCGAGTCCGTGATCGACGGGGAGACTGCCATCTCGGATGATTCCGCAGACGTCCGGGGACAGGACATCCACGCGAAGGTCTACCTGGTGCGGAAATATTCGGACGTCGACCTCTATCTGGGCTCGATGAACGCCTCCCACAATGCGGTGTACGGCAATATCGAGTTCATGATCCTGCTGCGCGCCAAAAACCGCTACCTGAATCTGGACAAGCTGACCGGGGACCTGTTTGGAAAGGAGAAGGACGGCTCAGACAACCCGTTTCAGGAAGTGACGCTTCAAAACGCGATCCCGGACGAGGAGGACGGGAAGCAGAACCTGCTCGACGGCATCATCAAGGACATAAACAGAAGCGGTCCCTGGGCTGAGGCCAAACAGGGGCAGGACGGCTATTCCCTGTCGGTGTACTTCTGGGAAGCGGATACAAAGGGCTGCCGGGTGACGGTCCGCCCGCTCCTGTCCCGGCAGGAGGCGGAGTTTAAGGCTGAGCTTTCTTTTTGCGGGCTGCAGATGACGCAGCTCTCAGAGTTTTTTGTCGTTGCCGTATCCGAAGGGGAGGAGCGGGCAGAACGGGTGCTGGTCATCCCAACCTCCGGGCTGCCGGAAGATCGGGAGAAGGCGGTGGTTTCCTCGGTGGTCAGCAACCGTGACTGTTTCTACCGTTATGTCGCGTTCCTTTTAGGAGACGATATGGTGCTCGGCGCGCTTGAGGCGGACGCTGCCGGCGGGGCGGGGGCGGGCGCCCAAAACAGGCGGTCCTACAAGATCCCTGCCCTGTATGAAAAGATGTTGCAGGCCGCGGCGACGAATCCGCAGAAATTCAAAGGCATCGAGTATCTGATCAAGACGATCGGCGAGGACGGGATCATTCCGAAGGAGTTCAAAAAATTATACGATACGTTCAGGAGAGCAGCAGACATCCATGAGTAATGTAAATGTAGCGGACCATCTGGACAAAATTGAAGAACGGGTCATGGAAGGGCTGAAAGACTTCCAGAAGGCGACGGTGAACCGCATCGACTATCTTTACAGGCAGGGACAGCGCAGGGTACTGGTGTCGGATGAGGTCGGGCTTGGCAAGACGCTGATCGCGCGGGGAACCGTTGCGAAGACGGCGAAGCTGCGGCGGGAGAAGGGCGACAACCTGTTCAAGGTCGTTTATATCTGCTCCAACGCCGCTATTGCGGATCAGAACATCCGGAAGCTCCGCATTACCAGCGAGGTCCGGACAGAAAGCACATCGTCCTCCCGGCTCTCCATGCAGCATCTGAACATCTTCATGCAGGAAAACGACGCGGAGCTGCTGAGCCGATATATCCAGATGATCCCGCTGACTCCCGACACGTCGTTTCGCATGACCGCCGGGGCGGGGACGGTGCAGGAGCGTGCCCTGATGTTCGCGATCCTGCGAAGGATGCCGGAACTGAAAGGATACCTGCCGGAACTGGAAACGGCGATGAAGGATTACGCGTTTTATGCCTGGGACGCGTGGTGCAGGGACTTGTATGAAAGGCTTGCGAAAGAATGTGACAGGAATTCAGGCGGCAGGTATTTCCGCTACATGCTGGAGAAGCTCCACGCTGAGTTGGCTGGGACATGGTATGGCGGGCTGAGCTATCTGGACGGGATAAAGGACCTGTGCCGCCGGATCAGGAAAAACCATGGCAGGCGTGTGCAGGAGAATGCGATCATCGGGCAGCTCCGCGTCATCTTTGCCAAGATCAGTCTGGAAAAGCTGGAGCCGGACCTGGTGATTATGGATGAGTTCCAGCGGTTTAAGTATCTGCTGGATTCGGATCCGGAATCGGAGACAGGGATGCTGGCGGAGCGCTTCTTTCATTCCGGGAGCGTACTCATGCTGCTGCTCTCCGCCACGCCGTACAAGATGTATTCCACCCCGGAAGAGATCGATGAGACGAGGATCGACGAACACTACACGGAATTCCTGTCCGTGATGGATTTCCTGAATGAAGATTCCGCGAAGGAAGAAAAGTTCCTGACAGTCTGGAAGGATTATTCCATAAGGCTGAAGGAGATGACGCTGGGCGACCTGTCCATCCTGTCCGCGAAGGCGGCAGCGGAGGACGCCATGTACCAGACAGTCTGCCGGACGGAGCGGATCACGGAGCGGCAGAATGCCGATATCATTGACGACAGTGACGTACATATGCCGCTGGAGGTGCTGGAACAGGATATCCGTTCCTATGTGCAGGCGCAGGAGCTTCTCGACGAGATCGGCGAGAACTGCCATGTGCCGGTGGATTACGTCAAATCAACGCCGTACCTGATGTCTTTCATGCGGGATTACCAGATGAAGCAGAGGGTGGAGCGGTATTTCAGGAAGCATCCGCAGGAGCTGAAAAAGATCAGGAAAGATACGTTCTGGATGAAACGGAGCGCCCTTGACCGTTATGAAAGGATCCCCTGCAACAATGCGCGTCTGGAGCGGGTGATGGATTCCGTGCTGCAGCGCGGCGTGGAGAAGCTGCTCTGGATGCCTCCGTCGAGGCCGTACTATGAGCTGCAGGGCGTCTACAAGGATACCGGGTGCATGTCCAAGACGCTCATCTTCTCGTCGTGGGAGATGGTGCCGAGGATGCTGGCGAGCCTGATCTCATACGAGGCGGAGCGCAGGACGGTGGGGAAGCTGGCGAAGGACAACCAGGACAGGGACGTCCATTACTTCTACAGCGGGGATCGGAGGTATCCTTCTGCCCGGATGAATTTTTCCGTGAGCGGCGGCACTCCGTCCGGGATGTACCTGTTCTGCCTGATCTACCCGTCAAGGTTTTTAACGGACTGCTATGATCCGCTTTGGTGCATGAATGAAGGGCTCTCCATGCGGGAGATCCAAAAACAGGTCCGGGGAAAGATCGCTGCGAAGCTGGAGGAATATAAAAGCCCGGCAGGAGGCGGCGTGGACAGGCGCTGGTATTATCTGGCCCCGCTCCTTCTGGACGGCACGGAATACGCGTACCGCTGGCTGGAGAACGGGGACCAACTGGCGGATTATGACGAGGACGAGAAGGCGAAGCGCGCCAAGGGATTCCGGGTGCACCTGGACACGCTGGCAAGGCTTTTGAATGAGACGTATGCGCAGAAGCGCGGGAACCTCGGCAGGCAGCCGGCGGATCTTCCGGACGTTTTGACGGACATGGCAATCGCCGCCCCGGCGGTCTGCGCGAACCGCACGTACCGGAACTACCTTGCGAACGGGGAGGACGTCGAGAGCTATCTTCCCAGCCAGCTTGCCCGTGTGTTCCTCAACCGGATGAACACGGCGGAGTCCACGGCGGCTGTGGAGCTGGCCTGCGGAAAGAAGTCCGAAGACGCGCACTGGATGAACCTTCTGACCTACTGCAGGCAGGGCTGCCTTCAGGCGGTGCTGGACGAGTACGCCCACCTGATCTCCAGCGGTCTCGACCAGGACGAAATGCTTGTAAAGCAGTTGCACAGGCAGGTGCTGGAGGCGGTCAATATCCGCGCGACCCAGTATAATGTGGACACGTTCCAGAGCTTCCGAAGCCGCGTGAACGGGCAGAAGGACCGCCCGACCAACATCCGCACGCACTTTGCGGTCGCCTTCACCAAAGGTGAGGGAAAGGAGACTGACACGGACCGGAAGAAGACGATACGGAACGCGTTCAACTCCCCGTTCCGCCCGTTTGTGCTCGCCACGACGTCCATTGGCCAGGAGGGCCTGGACTTCCACAATTACTGCCGGCGGATCGTACACTGGAACCTGCCGTCCAACCCGATCGACCTGGAGCAGCGCGAAGGGCGCATCAACCGGTTCGAATGCCTTGCGATCCGCCAGAATGTGGCGAAGCGGTATGGGGATATCCACTTCCAAAAGGACGTGTGGGACGAGATGTTTGCGGAGGCTTCCAAAGCCGAGAAGGCAGGCGGTTCTTCAGACCTGATCCCGTACTGGGGACTGCGCGAGACGGACGACATGGTGAAGATCGAGCGCATCGTGCCCATGTACCCGTTCAGCCGGGATGAGCTTGCGTACGAACGGCTGATTAAAATCCTGTCCATGTACAGGCTGACGCTGGGGCAGGCCAGACAGGAGGAGCTTTTAGAGTACCTGTTCAGGAACTGTGATGATCCGGATCAGCTCCGGGAGTTGTTCATAAACCTGAGCCCGTTCTATAAGGAAAAGACAAAAGGAGAACTGGCCAGCCATGAGGATTGCGACATGGAATGTGGAACGGCTGAAGCATAAAATAAGCTGGACCGGATGCAGGAGTGCTGTATGAGAGCCAGAGCAGATATTCTTGTCCTGACTGAAACAGATAGAGGGATCAAACCACCGTACCCTTATTGTTTCGAGACAATGCCTGTTAAGCCTGTCTGGCCTGACCTGTACAGGGATACGGAAAACAGGGTATCGATATATTCGAGGTATGCATGCATCAGGGAGTATCC
This sequence comes from uncultured Lachnospiraceae bacterium, assembly GCA_947627245.1. Classification (GTDB taxonomy): domain Bacteria; phylum Bacillota; class Clostridia; order Lachnospirales; family Lachnospiraceae; genus Choladousia. Next base: position 6,699 of record CANQVH010000046.1, read on the forward strand.
GACATTCGATAGATATACTGCGCTCTGTGTGAATTGGAAACAGAACTGGGAAATCTGATTGTCTATGGGACGATCATGGGGATCCTGGGGAACAGGGATAGTTCTTATGCGCGGGATCTGCAAAAGCAGATCAAGGATATCAGACATTTGTCCGGACTGGGGAAATTGTGCGTTATTGGGGATTACAACTGCAGTTTCAGCGATAATTACTATTTTACGGAAAGTGGGCGCGGAGCACTTCGCCAATGCTTTGCCGAAAACAAGATGGCTGTCCTTACGGCATCCAGACCGGAATGCGTGGATCATATCGCTGTTTCGGACGCATTTGTGTCCGGGTACAAGACGTCAGTTGAAGAGTGGAATATTGACAAGGGGCTGTCTGATCACAAAGGGATTGTGGTATATATCAGAGAGAACAGTATATAATTCTGAATTGAAGAAATGTACTTATGGAGGAATATTTGGTGGTATACTCTCGACACAAGGGCTATGTTACAAAGCAACTTAGGGGTATGTTTTTCTCATTTTCAATTTTGTTTCAATTTATTTTCTTTTTTGCTTGACTTTCAGGTATTCATAGAATAAAATTTAAATAGAGAGGAATGTAGTGGGATATTTCGATTATTCGCCACTAGGAAGGGAGAGCGCGTTAAATAATTTGGATTTGACCTAATATGTATCAGGGAACAATGAAGATGAGAGAACTGTAGCTAGGTTCTGGTGAAACAAATGATAGCTGTTACAGCATATTTGGCAAGATAGAAACTAATTTTTTCATATCATTGGATTAACTTTTCTTTTTTCTTAAAACTATTTTCGTATTTATTTCCCAAGATTAAAATTCTTATATGGAATAAAGTAGCTTTTTTGATGCAGTTTATCTGATATATATGGCAGGTTATTTCTGAAAAATATAGTTTATTTGAGTAAGGAGGTGATTGAAGTGAGTCCTTATGATATCCACGACGTACGTAAAGTACAAGTACATACGATCAGATGTAACTCAGATCATTGTGCGTTAGTCTTAAAGGCATATGTTCATTCGCGCAGGTCGATTATAAATCTTAACTCCAGGAAAGCCTGGAGACAGATAGGACGACAGAAAGAGTAGTAACAAACATTGGTGATAATTTTGCCGGATTGGACTAAGAGTAAATCCTTAGCTCAAGTCAAGACAAAGTGATTGGAAATGAGGGAGAAAGAATGAGGAAAAAGACAGTACTGGAAACGCTTCGCCGTTATTTTGGGCGATTTGAGGGCGATACATATGGCAACATTCGTATTCATGACTTGGTACCGGGCAAAGAGGGGCAGATGGGCTTCTTCTTTATTGCCGACAATGAACTATATTGCGGTGAAATCTATGGGGATCCTTTTTTCTGCCGTATTGGAAACATAAAAAATCTGGAGAAAATCCAGTATCGCATAGATGGTGTTGGGGATAGCGAGTCAGTTGGCCTGCTTTTCCTGTTCTCTGGATACTGGATTTGGGTAGTCTTTGGGAGGAATCTGACTACAACTGTGTCTGTTTTTGACGAGTGTCAGTATATGTGGGTTATAGAGGAATGTGAGCTTGGAGAGGCAAATCTTATTGATAAAATGGTTGAATCATTGGAACCATAACACAAGCTTTTTAAAGGGGATTTATCCTTATATCTTAACAATGTAATAAAGTTGACAAAAAGAGTGCCACCGAAAGAACGGAAATATTGTTTTTGAGAATCTAACCAGATACTAAGCTGGAGAATATTTGATGATTGAACATTTGCATACAAATTATTTTGAGTTTAAAACCATAATGGCGTAAGCCAGATAGACGGCACTCTCCGAAAGGAGAGGCATTATGGAAAAAGGTGAAGTATCACTTACATTGGACGAATTGAAAGAAGCGGCTGAATGTGGTATCATAAATGTGGCATATGTACGGGAACAGATGGATATGACAAAAAGAAAAGAGTTCCTTAAAATGCATCCATATTCAGTTTGGCAGGGAAGAAATGGAAATTGGTACACATATCTGCCGAAAGAAGGTGAAGAGAGGTCGCAAATTAAAAGGAAAACCAAGGAAAGTCTTGAAGATGTTATTGTTAATTTCTGGAAGGAAAAGAGTTACAGCCCGACAATTCGTGAAGTGTTTGAAGAGAGTAATAATGATCAGTTGGAATTAAAGCTAATCGGACTTGATACTCACAAAAGATATCAACAGGAGTTTAATAGATTCTTCACGGAATTTGGAGAGAAAAAGATCAAGGATATTTGTGCAGAGGACTGTATATCATTTTTGGAACATCAGATTGCAAAATTTGAATTAACATTTAAAGCATATTCGAATCTGCGGACAGTCTTATCAAGCACGCTTATATTTGCTAAAAGGAAAGGATATATCAGTTTCGGGGTTAAAGATTTGTTTGATGCGGTTCGTACCGGCGCCTGCAAACAGGTAGTCAAAGAGGATTATGAAGAAGTGTTCGATGAAGAGGAGACCGAATTGCTGGTGAGTTTCCTTGAAGATAACTTGGATATACGCAATGCAGGACTGCTTTTGCTGATTCAATCCGGGATCCGTGTTGGGGAATTGGTTACACTCAAATCGAGCGATATTAGTGGAACATCCATTAATATCAGGAGAACAGAGAGTAGGAAGCCAAAAGATGGGGGAAGTGATTATGTAGTGAAAGACTTTCCCAAATCGAAGGCTGGATTCAGAACAGTAGTAGTCTCTGAAGATTATAGATGGTTATGTGATCTTTTGAAGGAGTATAATCCTAACGGAGAATACATTTTTGTCAATGAAAAAGGAGAGCGTTTGACCACAAATGCAATTCGTCGGCGTGCTGAACGGATCTGCCATAAGTTAGGCATCTATCCGAGGTCTCCTCATAAGTATCGCAAAACATTTATAACTATACTTCTTGACAACAAAGTTGATGAGCGTACGGTAAAAGACCTTGCAGGACACGAACAGATCGAGACATCTGAAAGAGACTACCACAGGAACAGAAAGACTATTGAACGGAAGACAGAAATTATTAGCGAAATCCCAGACTTTCAAAGAAACAAAAACAACCATCCAACGAAGATAATAAGGAAATGAAAGTGGGTCTGTTGATTGCCTGTTGATTGCCTGTTGATTGCCTAGCAATTTTGGGCATGAAAAAACCCCGTAAAAACGGGGGTTTTTCAAGCTGCTGACGGGAATCGGACCCGTGACCTCCGCACTACCAATGCGACGCTCTACCGACTGAGCCACAGCAGCACGTAACGGTAACCGCTACGGTTTTATATCTTAGCATACTTTGCTGTGGCTGTCAAACGGAATCCGATAATTTTAAAACGCTTTTTTTAGATTTCCGAAACAGAGTCGCGCTTTGATTTTACTGTTCCATCTGCCGACCCATGAATCCTGCGGCGCATTTTGCAAGCACCTGTTCGGTCTCGCCCATGCGGCGGGAGGTGTCCTTGCTGCGCAGGATGACGGAGCCTATGACGTCTCCTTCGCAGAGGATCGGACTGATGACTTGCGGCATGCTTTCGTCGTGGTCTTCGCTTGTGATCTTGATCTGCTTTTTGGACTGCGGGTCGGTGAGTACGTTCTCGCGGTCATTCATTACCGCTTCAAGCTGACCGGTGACCGGGGTGCCGATCGCGTCCTTGCGGATGCCGCCTGCCGCCGCGATGATCTGGTCGCGGTCTGTGATAAAGACGCTGTGACCGGAAGCGGACGCAAGCGCCTCTGCATATTCTTTCGCGAAGCTTCCGAGTTCTCCGATGGGAGAGTATTTTTTCAGGATGATCTCACCCTCGCGGTCGGTAAAAATTTCCAACGGATCGCTTTCACGGATCCGGAGAGTTCTTCTTATTTCTTTTGGGATAACGACGCGTCCCAGATCATCGATTCGTCTGACGATTCCTGTTGCTTTCATATCGTGTTCCTCCATCTCATTTTACTTTTATCTTAAACCGGCTCGGCGGCTGACCGCCTGTGTGCCAGTTATTGTTGGTACTTGTAGTATCTGTAAAAGAGCGGAGTTTATGCACGAAATCGACGAAGGATATGTCGAAATGAAATCTGCCGGACATGGTTGCCCGGCAGAAAGTTCCAGCTAAAAAATGATTCGTTTAATCGCGTCCCATCTGATTCAGCAGCGTACGCTTGATATCGTAGAGCCGGTCTGAAAGATCGACGTAGACCTCATGCGGATTGGCGAAACGCTTCGTCTCCTCCCAGAGCGTATCGGTCTCCCGGGCGCAGTACTCGCGGATCTCCATGACGGAAGGAGAGACATAGACGCACTCGCCTTTCAGAAAAACAGGAACAAGCATTTCGCGCAGAGTATAGGTGCCTCCCTTGAATTTCGTCTTTTTCCATGTCTCCAGAGGGTCGAAGATCGTCATGTCCTGATTGGCGTCGAAGGTCTCATCGACCAGACAGATCAGGTCCGCGTGGATCTTGCCGCTCTCCCTGTCGTAGATGCGCAGGATTTTTTTGTTGCCCGGGTTCGTGATCTTTGCCGTGTTCTCGGAGAGCTTGATCTTCGGAATGAATTCGCCGGTCTTCTCATCGAGGACGGCAGCCAGCTTGTAGACGCCGCCGAAAGCAGGACAATCTTTGGAGGTGATCATGTTCGTGCCGACGCCCCATGAGGTGATCGCCGCGCCTTGGGATTTCAGGCTGTCGATCAGGTGCTCGTCGAGGTCGCTGGACGCGGAGATGACGGCGTCCGGGAAACCGGCTTCGTCGAGCATCTTCCGGGCTTTTTTTGACATATAGGCGAGGTCGCCGCTGTCGAGGCGGATGCCGTAATTTTTCAATTCAATGCCGGACTCCCGCATTTCACGGAACACGCGGATCGCGTTCGGAACGCCGCTGCGCAGAGTGTCGTATGTATCCACAAGCAGCGTGCAGGCGTCCGGATACAGCTCGGCGTATTTTTTAAAAGCGGTATATTCGTCCGGGAAGCTCATGATCCAACTGTGGGCGTGCGTACCCTTGACCGGCACGTCAAAGAGCTGTCCGGCAAGCACGTTCGAGGTACCGATGCAGCCTGCGATCATTGCGGCGCGGGCTCCGTAGACGCCGGCGTCCGGTCCCTGCGCGCGGCGCAGTCCGAATTCCATAACGCCGTCTCCCCGGGCGGCCCGGACAACGCGCGCGGCTTTTGTCGCGATCAGGCTCTGGTGATTCAGGATCGTGAGGATCGCGGTCTCGACGAGCTGCGCCTGCATGATGGGCGCGATGACCTTCAGAAGCGGCTCGTACGGAAATACGACCGAGCCCTCCGGGATCGCATAGATGTCGCCCTCGAAGCGGAAGCCGCGCAGATAGTCCAGAAAATCGTCGTGGAAGATCCCGAGCCCCTTGAGGTAGGAGATGTCTTCCTCCGAGAAGCGCAGATTTTTGATATAATCGATGATTTGTTCGAGTCCCGCGACGATCGCATAGCCGTTTCCGCACGGGTTTGTGCGATAGAATGCGTCGAAGACGACGGTCTCCGCGGACTTGCTCTCGAAATATCCCTGCATCATCGTCAGCTCGTAGAGATCGGTCAGCAGAGTGAGATTCAGTGTGCTCATAAATTTTCCCCTTTCGGTATAGAATCGCGCAAGCCGGAAAAAATGTTACTGTTTGCCTCGCGCCCAGTAACGGCGAAATATCTTCCGGAAAACGTGTTTGTAGTGTAGTGTACCATATTTCGCGGAAATTAGCATCCGAAATTTGAAAATACTATGATCCTGAAAAATGACCGCAAAATGAAAAAAGTGCTTGCAATACGGAAAAACTTGCGCTATAATACCATTTGCATGTGAGATTTGCACACGAATATAGGGCTATCGCCAAACGGTAAGGCAACGGACTCTGACTCCGTCATTTCAAGGTTCGAATCCTTGTAGCCCTGCTAGAGAGCATCCGGTCGGGTGCTCTTTTTTTGCGCCGGAAAGCCGGAGATTTTGCATTGCGTATTTTCTGCCGCGCAGAAGCGCGTTTCTTATTTCAGATTTTGAGTCGGATCCTCTTTAAACGATACGATTTCATTCGGATTGCAGTCCAGAATGATACAGAGGCGTTCCAACGTAATCATGGTAATGCTTTGATTGTGACGAAGATTGCTGATTGTCCGGGGATTGATGCCGTACTTGTTTATCAGGGCATAGGTTGTGATACCACGCAGTTTCATGGTGTTCCATAACGCATCATAACAGATCAATGGTTTTCTCCTTAGTAAAAGTAATAGTTGCAACGACTTGTGGCAACTACGTTATCGGTCGAATTTCATATCCATTATCAATGTCAAATTTATGATTGAACATACTGAAAAATGTATCTATAATAAAAGAAAAGTTCTTCTGAGGGAGGAGAAAGGAAGATGCAACAAAATGAGATGCATAAGCAAAGAGACGGTATGTTTGAAGAGTTCATGGACGTGACGCTGCAGCTATCTGAGGAGGAGCTTCAGGCGATACACGGGCTCATCCCGATGACGCAGGAGCTTTTTGACCGCTGCGCCGGGAAATGCGAGGAGATTGGAGGGGTCAGGCAACTGGAGGAGCTGATCCGGGAGTTCCCGGAGTTGTACCGTGTTTATCGGGAGAAGGAAATCACAGCTTGAAAAGATAAAATGTTCGTGCTATCATTTCCGTGAAAGCAATGGGCCGTGCAAGGCGCAGGCGAAAGCGAAGGCGGGCACGGTTCAGGAGCCGAAGGCAAAAGCCGGCGGCTCTTTCCTATGGAGGCGTCCTATGGCATACAGATTTGAGAGCAGAGTGCGCTACAGCGAGATCGGAATGGACCGGAAGCTGACGCTTGGCGCAATCATCAACTATTTTCAGGATTGTTCCACGTTCCAGTCGGAGGAATGCGGCAACGGGATTGATTATCTGCAAACGCAAAATCGCGCATGGATGATTTTGTCATGGCAGATCGAGATCCTGCGAAGACCGATGCTCGGAGAGCGGATCATCGTACAGACGTGGCCGTATGAGTTTAAGGCGTTTTACGGATATCGTAATTTCACGCTGCAGGACGAGCAGGGGGCGTATCTTGCGAAGGCGAACAGCATCTGGGCATTCATGAACATAGAGTCCGGAAGGCCGGCAAAGGTGCTTCCGGAAAATATTTCCGATTACCGGATGGAACCGCCGCTTGAGATGATGAACTTTCCGAGGAAGATTCAGGCGCCGGAGGATTGCGCGCGTATGGATCCTTTCCCGGTCGTCAGGCATCATCTGGACACGAATAACCATGTGAACAACGGACAATATATCGCGATGGCAGATGAGTATCTCCCGGAAAATTTTGAGGTATCGGCGCTGCGCGTCGAGTACCGCGCTCAGGCGAAGCTTCATGATGTGATCGTACCGATGGTACACCGGGAGGAGGATTCGCTGACGGTCAGCCTGTGTGATGAGACCGGGAAGCCGTATGCGGTCGTTGTGTATACACGGTCTGCCGTATAAGATAATATCCAATATTTAGTTTTATGCAGATATTTGTCGGGGATGTCGCCGAAATATATTTACAAATAAGGAGACGATATGCTTCGTATAGGAGAAAAACAGGAGCTTGAGATTATAAAGAAGGTCGACTTCGGTGTCTATTTGGCCGAGAGCCGCGACGCGCAGGAGCATGTGCTGCTTCCGAAGAAGGAGGTAGAAGCCGGTCAGGATTGCGGCAGCCGGATCACGGTATTTCTGTACAAGGATTCGCAGGACAGACTGATCGCGACGCGGCGTGAACCGCTTGTGACACTGGGACGGACGGCTTTGCTGAAGGTGAAGGACGTCACGAGGATCGGCGCATTCCTCGACTGGGGGTTGGAGAAGGATTTGCTGCTTCCGTTCCATGAGCAGACCGCGAAGGTCTATCCGGGCGACGAGTGTGTGGCGGCGCTGTACCTCGACAAGAGCAGTCGGCTGTGCGCGACGATGAAGGTCTATCCGTACCTGAGCAAGAATTCGCCGTATCAGGTCGAGGATCAGGTGCGCGGACGTATCTATGAGCTGAGCGGGAATTTCGGGGCTTTTGTTGCCGTGGACGATCGGTATTCCGGTCTGATCCCGAAGCACGAGGTCACGGATGCGCTGCGTGTTGGCTCGATCGTGCGTGCGCGGGTCACGGGCGTCAAGGAGGACGGCAAGCTGGATCTGAGCATTCGCGAGAAGGCATATCTTCAGATGGAGGACGACGCGGAGGATGTTCTGCAGGTGATTGACGAGTATGACGGCGTGCTGCCGTTTGACGACAAGGTTTCTCCCGAGGTCATCAAAAGAGAGTTCGGCCTGAGCAAGAATGCGTTCAAACGAGCCGTCGGCAGGCTCATGAAGCAGGGCAGGGTGGAGATTCGGGACGGGAAGATCCGCAGATTGTAAGCGCATGGATCGCAATCCGAAAGAAACAAGGCGGACTGTGATCCGGGACAGACAAAGGAAAATCTGACGTCAGAGGGACGACAGAAAAAATAACATAGAACGATAACACAGACAGGAGGACTTCTATTATGAAAAAAGCAATCAGCACAGACAAGGCTCCGGCGGCGATCGGGCCGTATTCGCAGGCGATCGAACTGAACGGTATGGTCTACACCTCGGGCGTGATCCCGGTGAATCCGGCGACAGGCGAGATCCCGGAGGGCGTCGAGGCGCAGGCAAATCAGGCGTTTTCAAATATGAAAGCGCTGCTGGAGGCGAGCGGGACGAACATGGAGCAGGTAGTTAAGACGACCGTCTTCATCAAGGAAATGAACGATTTCGGAAAGATCAATGAGATCTATGCAAAATATTTTACCGGCGTCTTCCCGGCGCGTTCCTGCGTGGAGGTGGCAAGGCTTCCAAAGGACGTTCTGCTCGAGGTAGAGGCGATTGCGACGAAGTAAGAGGGACAGCGGGCGAAAAGCCTGCTGTTTTGATAAATTGTATGGAACGAAAGAAAGCAGAAGGAGAGCGTCGTGAATTTTACACATCTGCATGTCCACACGGAATACAGCCTGCTGGACGGTTCGAACAAGATAAAGGAGTATGTCGCGCGTGTGAAGGAGCTCGGTATGGACTCGGCCGCGATCACCGACCACGGTGTGATGTACGGTGTTATCGACTTTTATAAGGAAGCAAAGGCGGCCGGAATCAATCCGATCCTCGGCTGCGAGGTGTATGTCGCGCCGAATTCGCGCTTTGACCGCGAGACCGGAAACGACGAAAGCCGTTATTATCATCTGGTGTTGCTCGCGGAGAACAACACGGGCTATGCCAACCTGATCAAAATCGTTTCGATGGGCTTTGTGGAGGGCTTCTACTATCGGCCGAGGGTCGATTTCGAGCTTCTTGAGAAGTATCATGAGGGGATTATTGCGCTCAGCGCCTGTCTGGCCGGTGAGGTGCCGCGCTATCTGGCGCGCGGGATGTACGAGGAGGCGAAGGAGATTGCGCTGAAGTATCGCGGGATCTTCGGAGAGGATAATTATTTTCTCGAGCTGCAGGATCACGGCATTCCGGACCAGAAGCTGGTAAACCAGCAACTGCTGCGCATGAGCCGGGAGACGGGTATCCCGCTCGTTGCGACAAACGACGTTCACTATACCTATGAGGATGATGTAGAAGCGCACGACATTCTGCTTTGCATCCAGACCGGAAAAAAACTCTCGGATGAGGACCGCATGCGCTATGAGGGCGGGCAGTATTATGTGAAGTCGCCCGAGCAGATGGCGGAACTTTTTCCGTATGCGCCGGAAGCGCTTGAGAATACATATAAGATCGCGCAGCGCTGTCACGTGGAGATCGAGTTCGGTGTGACGAAGCTGCCGCAGTTCGATGTGCCTGCGCCTTATACGGCGTGGGAATATCTGAACAAGCTCTGCGACGAAGGGCTGAAACGACTGTACGGCTCGGATGCGGAGACGCACCGGGAGCGTTTGGATTATGAGCTTTCCGTCATTCAGAAGATGGGTTATGTCGATTATTTTCTGATCGTCTGGGACTTTATCCGCTATGCGAGGGAACACGGCATCAGCGTGGGTCCGGGGCGCGGTTCGGCGGCCGGGAGTATCGTGTCCTACACGCTCGGGATCACGCAGCTTGACCCGATCCGCTATAACCTGCTGTTTGAGCGTTTTCTGAACCCGGAGCGTGTGTCGATGCCGGATATTGATATTGACTTCTGCTTCGAGCGCAGGCAGGAGGTTATCGACTATGTGGTGCGCAAGTACGGCAAGGACCGTGTCGTGCAGATCGTCACGTTCGGTACGCTGGCGGCGCGCGGCGTGATCCGCGACGTGGGGCGTGTGATGGATATGCCGTACGCGCTGTGCGACTCGATTGCCAAGATGGTGCCGCAGGAGCTGAACATCACGATCGACAAGGCGCTGACAATGAGTCAGGAGCTTCGCACAATGTACGAGACCGATGAAAAGATCCACCAGCTTATCGACATGTCGCGCAGGCTTGAGGGGCTGCCCCGGCACACGTCGATGCATGCGGCGGGCGTCGTGATCTGTCAGAAGGCGGCCGACGAGTATGTGCCGCTTTCCCGCGGTTCCGACGGGACGATCACGACGCAGTTCACGATGACGACGCTCGAGGAGCTGGGTCTTCTGAAGATGGATTTCCTCGGACTGCGGACGCTGACAGTGATCCAGAATGCCGTGCAGCTCGCCGAGAAGAGCAGCGGAAAAAAGATCGTGATGGAAGAGATTGATTACAATGACAAGGCTGTGTTTGACTCGATCGGCACCGGAAAGACGGACGGCGTGTTCCAGATCGAGAGCGCGGGGATGAAGAGCTTCATGAAGGAGCTCAAGCCCCAGAGCCTTGAGGATATCATCGCCGGGATTTCCCTGTACCGCCCGGGCCCGATGGATTTCATTCCGCAGTACATCCGCGGGAAAAATCATCCGGAGGAGATTACCTATGACTGTCCGCAACTGCAGCCGATCTTGGAGGCAACCTACGGCTGTATCGTCTATCAGGAGCAGGTTATGCAGATCGTGCGCGATCTCGGCGGTTACACGCTCGGGCGCAGCGATCTCGTGCGCAGGGCGATGTCGAAAAAGAAGGCGGCCGTGATGGCGAAGGAACGTCAGAATTTCGTTTACGGCAACCCGGAGGAGGGCGTGCCGGGCTGTGTGGCGAACGGAATCGACGAGCGCACGGCGAACAAGATTTACGACGAGATGACGGATTTCGCGAAGTACGCGTTCAACAAATCGCATGCGGCGGCCTACGCGGTGGTCGCTTATCGGACGGCGTATTTGAAATATTATTATCCGGTAGAGTTTATGGCGGCTCTTATGACTTCCGTGATCGACAATCCGGCCAAGGTGGCGGAGTACACGCTGACCTGCCGCCAGATGGGGATCGGCATTCTGCCGCCAGACATCAACGTCGGCGAGGGCGATTTCTCAGTGGATGGAAAGAACATCCGCTACGGGCTCTCCGCGATCAAGAGTATCGGGCGCCCTGTTATCGAGACGATCATGCAGGAGCGCGAGGCGCACGGAAAGTACCGGGACATCTCAGATTTTATTGAGCGCGTGACGGGCAGCAAGGATGTCACGAAGCGTACGTTTGAGAGCCTGATCAAATCGGGCGCGATGGACAGCCTCGGCGGGACGCGCAAACAGTTCCTTGAGGTTTACACAGAGATCATGGAGCGGATCGCGCAGGAAAAGAAACGCGGGATTTCCGGGCAGATGTCGCTGTTCGACCTGATGGGCGACGCGGAGAAGACCAGTTATAAGGCGCAGCTTCCGGATATCGGTGAATTTGAAAAGGAAGAGCTCCTTGCATATGAGAAGGAAGTGCTCGGCATTTATGTCAGCGGACATCCGCTTGAAAAATACGAGACGATGTGGAGACGCGGCATCACGAACGTGACGTCGGATTTCGCGCTCGACGAGGAGACCGGCGTCTCGAAGGTCACGGACAACAGCATCGCCGTCATCGGCGGAATGATCACGAACAGCAAGATCAAATACACGAAGAACAATCAGACAATGGCTTTTCTGAACATTGAGGATCTGGTCGGCAACGCGGAGGTCATCGTGTTCCCGAAAAGCTATGAGAAGAATCACGAATTTCTGAAAGAAGACAGCAAGGTATTCGTGCGCGGCCGGGTGAGTTGCGAAGAGGACAAGCCGAGCAAACTGATCTGTGAGAAGGTGTGGCCGTTTGGAGAGGCTTCGCGGGAGCTTTGGGTGCAGTTCGCCGACAAACAGGAATTTCAGGCGCGGGAGCAGGAGCTGTTCGGAGTGCTGCGGCATTCAGAGGGAAAAGATCATGTGGTGATCTATGTGCGCAGCGAGCAGGCGGTTCGCAGGCTCGGGGACAACTGGACCGTGCAGGCCGACGATGCGATGATCGGGCAGCTCGCGGAGCTTTTCGGGGAAGCAAACGTAAAGATCGTGCAGAAGTAAATGCGCTTGCAATCTCTTTGGAAATGCATTAGAATGACACTAAATATGAAGGTGGGAGACGAATATGGCTGATAAAGTGAAGACGATAGGCGTATTGACAAGCGGAGGCGACGCTCCGGGCATGAATGCGGCGATCCGCGCAGTGGTCCGCAAGGCATTGTCGCAGGGGATCAACGTAAAAGGAATCTATCAGGGATATCGCGGTCTTCTGAATGAAGAGATCGTCGACCTGACCGCGCGGTCCGTCTCGGATTCGATCTCGAAGGGCGGCACGATTCTCTATACGGCGCGTTGTTTGGAGTTCAAGAAGCCGGAGGTGCAGGATCGCGCGGCAGAGATCTGCCGGAAGCACGGCATCGACGGTCTTGTGGTGATCGGCGGTGACGGTTCGTTCCGCGGCGCGCAGCAGCTTGCGGCCCGCGGCATTAATACGATCGGCGTTCCAGGGACGATCGATCTGGATATCGCCTGTTCCGATTATACGATCGGTTTTGACACGGCGGTCAATACGGCGATGGATGCGATCGACAAGGTGCGCGATACCTCGACCTCCCATGAGCGGTGCAGCATCATTGAGGTCATGGGGCGCAATGCGGGATACATCGCGCTGTGGTGCGGCATTGCGAACGGCGCGGAGGATATTTTGCTCCCGGAGCAGTACGATTACGACGAGCAGATCCTGATCAACAACATTATCCAGAATCGTAAGCGCGGCAAGAAGCATCACATCGTTATCAACGCGGAAGGCATCGGACATTCGACAAGCATGGCGCGCAGAATTGAGGCGGCGACCGGGCTTGAGACGCGCGCGACGATCCTCGGCCACATGCAGCGCGGCGGCAGTCCGACGTGTCGCGACCGTGTGTACGGCACCGTGATGGGAGCGTTTGCGGCGGATCTTTTGATAGAAGGAAAGACAAACCGTGTCGTGGCGTTCCGCGAAGGGCAGTACGTGGATCTGGATATCGACGAAGCGCTTGCCATGCAGAAGAATCTGCCGGAGTATATGGTGCGTGTGGCGAAAGCGATGGCCATATGATTCAAAAGTTTTGCCATGCAAGAAAAGCAAATTAGAGACCGTGCAAATATATTTGCAAAGGGCTATAATTTGCTTTTTGAGAATGGGCGGAACGCCCATTCAGCCACAGACAGGAGCTGCTTCAGCAGCGGATAGCTTTCGAAGAAAGCGGTCTGTGGTTTGCATGGCTTGATGGAGGTTTTATATTGATTACAAGCACATCCAACCCCCATATCAAGCACCTTCAGGCGCTGCAAAAAAAATCAAAAGAGCGTGAGAGCGCGGACATGTTTGTTGTGGAGGGCATCAAGATGTACCGCGAGGCGCCGAAGGGCAGACTCGTTCACACATATGTCTCCGAGAGCTTTCTTCGGAAAAATCCCTCCGTATTCGAGGGCGCGGAGGATCTCACAGAGCTGTCTGACCGCGTGTTTGAGAGCGTATCAGACACGAAGACGCCGCAGGGAGTGCTGTGCCTTGTGCGGCGGCGCCATTACACATTGCAGGATCTGCTTGGAGGATATCAGACGGATGCCGTTTCGGAAAGTATATCGGAGACAGCGACGACTGGGCAGAGACAAGCCGAAATGTCTGTGAAAGGACAGAACGCGGGAGAGTTTACCGGACAGGATGATTCAGGCCGGAAGACAGACACGGTGTGCGTGCCTCTTATTCTGGCGCTTGAGAACATCCAAGATCCGGGCAATCTGGGCACGATTTTGCGAACAGCGGAGGGAGCCGGGGTCACGGGAATTTTGATGAGCCGGGAGTGCGTTGACATTTATAACCCAAAGGTGATCCGTTCGACCATGGGCTCGATCTACCGCGTGCCGTTTTGTTATTCGCAGGACTGGCAGGGGAATCTGGATCGGTTGAAGCGGCAGGACGTGCGGCTGTATGCGGCGCATCTGGGAGGAGAAAAATATTACGATGAGATTTCTTACCGCGAACCGTCGGCATTTTTGATCGGCAACGAGAGCCGCGGGCTGACGCGGGAGACGGCGGCGCTCGCAGACGAGTACGTGAGGATACCGATGTGCGGGCAGGTAGAATCGCTGAACGCGGCGGTGGCCGCTTCGATCCTGATGTACGAGGCGAACCGGCAGAGGAGAGACAAGGCTGCTCAGAGATGAGCGGATCGTTGTCGGAAGCAGAATAGATCATTACAGGTGAATAAAAACAGACGGGAGACTGTCGCATAACAGTTGAATTCTAAGCTGATGCGGCGGTCTCTTTTTTTAAAATTTCCGAGGAGTTTATCTATTTGTGAAACAGGGGTTGACAAAACTTATTAACTATATTACAATACGGACGTAACATAAATTAATAATTATGTAATAATTTTAACAGAAACGTATTGATTGCAGCGGGATAAGCGGTGAGAGGTACGCGGAAAACAGATAGAAAGCAGACTTTTCTACCTGCACGAGAGGGGATAATGATTATGAGTGGAAGGAAGAGATGCGTGATCTGCACGGTGGCGGTCGCGGGGATGACCTTAACGCTCGGCAGCGCGGCGATGGCGCAGGAGAGCTCGATTGCGTTTCCTTATGAACAGGAAACCGCATGGGATGAGATTGCGATCACGAATGACGACACGGTGAGCACCGGGGTCAATGTGCGCAGCTCGGCTGACGAGAACAGCCCGATCATTGGCTGCCTGTACCAAGGCGGCGCGGCATGGGTGATCGACCGGGGCGACGAATGGACAGAGATCTCATCCGGCGGCCTGACCGGTTTTGTGAAAAATGAGTATCTGGTATACGGCGAGGATGCGAAGGGATTGGCGCAGAGCTACGGCGTGGAAGGCGTCGCAACGACATGGAACGACGTCAAGCTCTATTCCGGCGCGGACGGAGGTTCGCAGGTGCTGGATTCCCTTACCTACGGCGACTCTTTTATTTTGACGCAGGACGAGGGACACTGGCTGCAGGTGCAGAACGGCGCGGACAGCACGGCATATGTGTCTTCAGAGGACGTCTCAAGGGTGCTTCTGCTGGATACGGCAGTGGCGGCGGACGAGGCATATCTGGATGCAGACGCAGCCGTCGGGACGGATTCGGATGGCAGCGGTGAAGAGGCATATGCCGACGAGACTTACACGGATACATCATATGAAGATACATCGAATACGGATTTGGCGGATGTATCGTATGGAGATACATCGAATATGGATCTGACGGACGTGTCGTATGAAGATACGTCATATACCGATACAGCGTACACCGATACGACATATACTGACGAAACATACACAAATGAAACGTACACAGATACAAGTTCCATAGAGGAATCTTATACGGATACGCCATACACGGAAGAGACTTATACAGATGGGACGTCTGCCGATGCAGGGGCATCCGGTGTAACGCAGGGAACGGGTACAGAGAGTTATTACGATGCGGCGACCGGCATTTACTATGATGCAAGCTCCGGGCTCTATTACGATTCGGGTACCGGTATTCTCTATGATGCATGGTGGAATCCGGTAAATGAGGCGATTGCGACTCCGATGACGACAGGAAGTACTGGGACGTCCGACGGCAGTTCGGGCGACGGCACGGAAGATTACGCAGATAGCGGGACAGCCGATTCTTCGGATGGTGGTGCGGTCGATGCATCCCAGACGGTTCCGGAAGGTACGGACGACACCTCCTTGCTTGCGGCGCTGATCTACTGCGAGGCAGGCAATCAGGATTACGACGGTATGGTTGCGGTAGGCGCGGTCGTTATGAATCGTGTGAACAGCCCGTCGTTCCCGAACTCGATTAGCGAGGTAATCTATCAGAGCGGCCAGTTTACGCCGGCTTCAAGCGGCGGACTTGCGAGCGCATTGGCAAACGGCGTCCCCAGCGCCTGTTACGATGCGGCCGCGGCGGCTATCGGCGGAGAGAACCCGGTTGGAGATTCCCTTTATTTCAACACAGGTTCCGGAAAAGGTACAAAGCTAGGAGACCACCAGTTCTATTAATGGTTTCATCTACAGAATGCAGGAGGCGGCACTACCCGGTGTCGCCTCTTGTTATGCCTGCCAAACGAAAAACACAAAGTGCAAAGCTGATATTTGTATTGACAAAAATATGCTGGGGGGGGGGTATCATTTAGGAAAAAGTAAAAAGGGAGGTATCGGAACATGAAACTGAGGCAAAGACGGATGCGGGCGGTGCTTTTTCTGCTTTTGCTGTTTGTCCTGACGCCGGGAGTGGCGAAGGTGCAGGCGGAGGAGGCGACTCCGGGACCGGACGCAACTCTGACGGTTTACAGCGAGGGGCATCCGGGTGGCGTGACGTACGGCGTTACTCTTTCCAATGAAAGTACGGACTGGAAGAGCTATATTGACAGCGGGAGTACGGCAACGCTCCGGCTTAACAGGGATGTGACGGGCGGAATTACGTGTGTTCTGTATGATGCAAATCTCACACTGGACATGAACGGGCATGCGGTGACGGGGGAAAACAATCGTAGCGGACTGTACGTTTTTGGTTCGGATATGAAGCTGAAGCTCATGGACAGCGCGGGCGGCGGCAGTATCACTAAGGTCAGCATCTCAGACGAGTCTTTAGACGAATTTATTGACGGATGCACGGTGGAAGTTGAGAATGGCATTTATAAAGGGGCATTCAATTTGGAGGGAGACTGCAATGTGACAATCAACGGCGGAACCTTTATGAAGTCGGGTTTGGAGAATAGCGGATCAGAGGGTATCTGGGTTCATAAAGGGATGCTGACGATCAACGGCGGGACTTTTTCCGGAAAAGGGGGCGTTGTTGTTGACGTGGATGCTTCAGGAAAATTGAATATAACGGGCGGAGAATTCGGGGGAGCTCTCGTATATCGTAAAGGAGATTCTTCTGAGAACGGAATACAGCTCTCGGGCGGGAGCTTCTACGCGTCGTACCAAACCACTACGTTCTTTGCTGAGATTGAGGTGCACATAGAAGGGAAAGAAGAGGGAAAGAAGGCGCTGCTCGCGATGCTGGCCCCCGGATATACCTATGGCGGAGATTCGATTCATCTTGAATGTTTTTCGGAGGGATGCAGGATTATACAGGGGGAAGATTCTCCGCTCGTGATCGTGCCGGGTACGCCTTCTCTGCCGGCTGAACGTGGGGGAAACAAGAACCCGGGCACGTCAGGGGCCTCTGGCACGCCGGGGACTTCCGACACACCGGGGACTTCCGATACACCGGGGACTTCTGACACGCCGGGGATTTCTGATACGCCCGGAGCTTCCGTTACACCAGAGACTTCTGTTACACCGGAAACCTCCGGCACATCGGATCCGTCCAAGGAGAATCCGAAGCTGAGTAAGAAGAAGCTGACATTAACGGTCGGGAAGAAGGCGACGCTCAAGGTCACCGGGACAAGCGAAACGGTGACGTGGAAGAGCTCGAACAAGAAGGTTGCGGCGGTGAAGAATGGCAAGGTCACCGCAAAGAAGAAAGGCACGGCGAAGATCACCGCGACGGTAGGCGGAAAGAAGCTGACCTGCAAGGTGACGGTGAAGGCAAAAGCGAATGCGAACACCGGCGGCAGCGCCTCTAAGGACAGCCCGAAGCTGAGCAGGACAAAACTCACGCTGAAAGCCGGAAAGAAAGCGACGCTCAAGGTGACGAACGCACAGGGAAAAGTGACGTGGAAGAGCTCGAACAAGAAGGTTGCGACGGTGAAAAACGGCAAGGTCACCGCGAAGAAGAAAGGCACGGCGAAGATCACTGCGACAGTAGGCGGGAAGAAGCTGATCTGCAAGGTGACGGTAAAGGCGAAAACCGGGACAGAGACAAAATATAAGAGCGCAAATATGGAGGTTGGCAGAGACATACCGGCAGGAACATATGCGCTCATAGCGCAGGGCAGTGAGCTGGCTACGTATGGGATCTGTCTGGACGCGGATTACCAGAGTACGCTGTCGACGGGAATATTCTTCGGCAACACGTATGTGAAGCTGGAAAAAGGGCAGTACATGTATATGGATTCCTGCTATGCAGTGCCGGAATCGCAGGCGGAGCCGGACACGAATAAGAGCGGCGTGTTCAAGGTCGGAAAGGATATCGCGGCCGGGACGTACAAGCTCAGTCCGTCGAAGGGTGACGAGGGCATGTACTACGTGTATAGCAGCCTGAATGATCTGATGTATACCGAGATTGAGATCAGCGATATGACAAAGATCAACGGGAGCGAGAGCGTAGAACTGAAGAAAGGGCAGTATTTGCAGACGATAGACTGCAAGATTGCAAAATAAGAGCTGCAGCTCATGTAGGATCAGGCAGGCATAGGATCAGGCTTCATCCGGGAGACCGGGCGGAGCCTTTTCCATGCTTCCGGCACGCCGTTTTTGTATAAGCGTTTTCCGTATCGCTGGGTAGAAAAAGGTGAGAATGAAAGGAAAATTCCGGTGGTGCTTTCGTACGAATCGTGATAAAATAAAATACACAAAAATATTTTCTACGCTTTCGAGGCATATTTTTCCAAGTCGTTGCATATAATTCTTATTATATGCAAAGGAGGCCGAAAAAATGCCGGAAGAAAAGAGATTAGAGAATACAGCAGGAATGCTAGCAGGGAGAACCACCGAAACGTCAGAAAAGGTCAACAACCCCCACGACAAAGGATACAAGCGCGTGCTCAAAAACCGCCGCGTGCTTTTGCACATGCTACGCAAGTACACGGATTTTGCGTGGGTGAGAGATGTCCGGGAGGAAGACATTGAGTTCGAGGACAAGGAATTCGTCACGGATTATTTCCATACATATGAGTCCGACCTGATCTGCCGGATCTGGCGCGGGGAGCAGGAGATCTACCTGTTCCTGCTGATGGAGCTGCAGTCGGGGATGGACTTTACAATGCCGTTTCGGCTGCTGGTCTACATGGTGAACCTGTGGGAACAGTATTTCCGAAACGTGCCGGAGGACAAGCGGGTATTGAAGGATTTCCGCCTGCCGATGGTGGTTCCGGTGGTGCTGTATAACGGAAAGGAAAGCTGGACCGCACTGCGCCGGTTCCGGGACTACCTGCGGGACGGGGACATGTTCGGGGAATACGGGGTGAACTTTGAGTACGCCCTGATCGACGTGCGTCGGCTGGCGGAGGAACTGATCCTGAGCAGCAACACAGCGATCGACAACATATTTTATCTGGACAGGGCGAAAGAGAAGGAAGATTTTCTGCGGGCAGTAGAAGGAATGATGGACCGGGTAGCGGAGCTTCCTGCGGATGAGAAGAACCTGCTGGAGACATGGTTTGCGAATGTACTGGAAGGGAAGTTCGGCGAGAAGGAGCAGGCGTTCATCCGGGAATGCTTCCGGAAGGGGGAGAAGAAGATGATCAGCGGATTTGAGCAGATAGTGAATGAGGAGCGGGAGAATGCCAGACAAGAGGGGATCAGCATAGGGACGAAGCGAGGGATAGAGCAAGGGATAGAACAAGGAATAGAACAAGGAATAGAACAAGGGACAGTGTCCGAAAGAGCCCGTGGGATGCAGATTTTGGTAGAATCGTGCAGGGAATTTGGACAGACATCCGAAACGGCGATGAAAAAACTTATGGAAAAATATTCTCTTTCTGAGGAAGATGCGCAGGCTTTGGTGGCGCGGTATTGGACGGAGAAATGATTTATTATTGCCATTTTGACTGTGGGAAGGAGATTTTAAATTTTAAGATTCCGATGATATAAGAGGGCGGGGAACTTCCCCGCCCGATTGCTTATCAGCTATTTCTTAAAAACTGTAGATTCAAGGCTTAGCCAAGCAGCGCGTCTGCGAGCGCCTCAAGCTCCGGGATGTTCTCCGGCTTCAGCGTTGACTTGATTGTGACCATCGGCTCGATCTCCGTGATGTTCTTCATCTGCTCTACGATCGCTTTCATGGTCTTGCCGGCGCTTGGCGCCCAGCTTCCGTTCTGGACATAGGCGATCTTTCGCTTCTGGAAATTCTTGGAGCGCAGGTGGTTCAGGTAGTCTTCCATGCACGGGAAGACGCCGCCGTCGTAGGACGCCGCCATCAGCACGAGCTTGTCATAGCGGTAGGAGTCTTCGATTGCCTCAGCCATGTCGTCGCGCGCCAGATCGAAGATCGATACCTTCTTCGCGCCCTTCTTCTCAAGTATCTCTGCAAGCTTATCCGCGGCTTTTCTGGTGTTGCCGTGGATGGATGCGCAGGCGATGACGACGCCGTCATCCTCCGGCTCATAGCTGCTCCAGATCTGGTATTTCCCGATGTAGAAACCGAGATCTTCTTTCAGGATCGGACCGTGCAGAGGGCAGATTGTCGCGATGTCGAGCGTCGCGGCTTTTTTCAGCAGCGCCTGTACCTGCGCGCCGTATTTGCCGACGATATTCATGTAATAACGCCTCGCCTCGCACGTCCAGTCCTCGTCCGTATCGAGCGCCCCGAACTTGCCGAAGCCGTCCGCGGAGAAGAGAATCTTTTCACTCTGCTCGTAGGTCACCATGACCTCCGGCCAGTGTACCATCGGCGCCATGAAGAACTGCAGCGTGTGGCTGCCGAGGGAGAGCGTCTCGCCCTCGCCGACCGTGACGGTGCGGCTCTCGGGCAGTTCCATGTCAAAGAACTGCGGCAGCATCTGGAAGGTCTTTTTGTTGGCGACAAGCTTCATGTCCGGGAACATTTCCGCGAGCGTCTGAATGTTGCCCGCGTGATCCGGCTCCAGATGCTGGACGACAAGATAGTCCGGCTTCTTATCGCCGAGCGCTTTTTTGACGTTGGCGAGCCATTCCTCGGTGCCGCGTTTGTCTACGGTATCCATGACGGCGATCTTGTCATCAAAGATGATATAAGAGTTGTAGGAGACTCCGTTCGGGACGACGTACTGGCTCTCAAACAGGTCAATGGTTTTGTCGTCCACGCCCACGTAGACAACGGAGTCGGAAATAAATGTGTCTTTCATGAAAATCCTCCTGAATTGTTTGATAAAATTTTATATGAAAACACCTTCGGCGAAGGCGTTTTGCGCATGGAAAGCGAGACACGGCGCGGACGCATGCGCGCCGGCTCAGAGCAGCTCCTTCATGACAAATTCGTAGATTTCCTGACATTTTTGCTTCCAGTTCCGGCACATGACTTTCGCCTGCGCTTCGTCGGGAACCGTAACGGTCAGCTCGATCGGATTGGAGTATTTTTCCTTCACGACGCAGTGTACGGAATATTCCTCCGCGGTGTTCTTGTAATAGTCAGCCAAAATGGAAACCTCATCGCGCAACTGCAGCTTATTCTGGCGCAGATATTGGTCGATATCGTCACGGATCGGCTGGGAGATGCGATTCTGGAAATAGCGCAAAGCCTCCTCGCCAGCTTCGGTCAGCGTATAGTAGGAGCTGTTGCGGATGGTTTCCTGACGGATCATGTCGCTCTCCGCCAGCTCTGAGAGTACGGACTGAAGCGTAAAATATGTAGTGTAACCGCGCTCCAAGACAAACTCCGAGATCTGGGAATTCGTCAGCGGAAATTCGACCTTTTGGAGCATATAGAGAACGATCAGTTTGTATAAGGTGAAAGGCTCCGGCATTGCTGGGCACCTCCTTTGCTCCCTAGAGTATATCATTGCGGGTCGGATTAGTAAAGTTTGATTTTTATACAAAACATACGGCATTCTTATGAATATTTTAAGAAAATGTGCGGGCGGCGGGAATTGACAAAAAGTGGACAATCAACTATGCTGTTATCAGGAGAGTTTTGTCGAAAAGCTGGAAAAATACAGAAGGAATAAATGAGTTGCTGGGGGAGAAAATGATGGAGGGGAAGAACAAACAATCCGGCAGACCACAGGTATATGACGGGCAGATGAGCGATTTGGCGAAGCGGATGGAAAACAGGCGCGGCACGACAGGAAAAAGCGTGCGAAGAGAGCGCCCGGCTTCGCCGGAAATGAGAAAACGCGAGCAAGATAATATTATGAAAATGAGAGGGCTGGGGATTGTGCTTGGCGTCCTTATCGTGATTCTGATCGGCGCTTTGATCTATGAAATTGCTCTGGGGCATGGGACTGTGAAGACGAGAAATGAGCGCGCGGCCGAGCAGCAGAGGGTGGAGCAGAAAGCAGCACTGGAGCTGGAGGAAGAAATTACATTTGCGCTCGGATGCGAAGGGGAGATTGTTTTGCGTATCTGAGGAAAAGGGCTTTGATTATCGGGAGCTGAGGGGCTTATGGATGAACGGGATTTGAAATTACTGCAAAGACAAGCCAGAAGAAGAAAGAACGAGCTGATCATCAAGTGTATTATCTCGCTTCTTGTTCTGATCGTTGTGGCGCTTGCATTGATTCTGATCAAGGATGTGCTGATTCCGGAGCTGAGCGGCAAGAATAAAAAGAAGCCGCAGACGCTCGCTGAGGAGATCCTCGCGGCGCGCAGCGGACAGAGTCAGAACGGACAGGGAAGCGGCCTGAGTGAAAAGGACATGATCGCGGTGGCAGATTATATGGCGTCTCAGTACGACTACGACCGGGCGATCGCGTATCTGACGGCCGCGGAGAGCTATACGAGCAGTCAGACGCTGCAGAATGCGGTGGCGGGCTATCGGACGACGAAAGAAAGCTGCGTCGCCTACCCGCTGGATCAGATCACACATGTATTCTTTCATACGATGATTTGGGACACGTCGAAGGCGTTTGACGGTGACGAGGACGAGGGCGGCTACAATCAGGTTATGACGACAATGAGCGAGTTTGCGGGCATCATGAAGTCGATGTACGAAAAGGGCTATGTGATGGTGAGCCTGCACGACATGTGCACAGTGAACAGCGACGGCACCGTATCGCGCGGCGAGATTATGCTCCCGCCGGGCAAGACGCCGTTCGTGCTCTCGCAGGACGATGTGAGCTATTATCACTATATGGATGGCGACGGATTTGCGCAGAAGCTGATCATCGATGAAAACGGGGACGTCAAGAATACCTATGTCGAGGATGACGGCAGCGTGTCAGTCGGTGATTACGACTTGGTGCCGTGGATCGATACGTTTGTGGACGAGCATCCGGATTTCTCCTACCGCGGACACAAGGGCATCATTGCGCTGACCGGATATGAGGGCGTGCTCGGTTATCGCACCGACGAGGTTTACCGGACGAAGGAGGCATCCCGCGTTACAAAGTATCAGCAGAAATTCTTTGAGAGCCATCCGGATTTTGACGAGGCCGCATGGCAGAAAGAGGTCGATGACGCGCGCGCGGTGGCGGAGGCGATGAAAGCGGACGGCTGGGAATTTGCGAGCCATACATGGGGGCATATTTCTCCGCAGGATAAGGGGCTGGACGCCGTGATGCAGGATACGCAGCGCTGGAAGGACAACGTCGCCTCTGTCGTCGGAGACACAGACGTCATCATCTTCGCGTTCGGCGCGGACATCGGGGACTGGGAGCCCTACACGGACGACAACGAGTACTTCAGCTATCTGAAAGGGCAGGGCTTCAATATTTTTTGCAACGTCGATTCCTCGCAGTATTGGGTGCAGTTCGGAGACAGGTTCATGCGTCAGGGCCGCCGTAACCTCGACGGTTATCGCATGTACTACAATCCGGATATGGTGAGCGATCTCTTTGACGTGAACAGCGTCTGGGATGCGGCGCGTCCGACACCTGTACCGGAGATGTGATTCACCAGTTTCGTCATGCATAGAAAGCATATGATAGACCGAGCAAATTCATTTGTGGAGGGCTATTGTATGCTTTCGATGGAATGGGCGGAACGCCCATTCCCTAAAGGACTAGCTTCGCGTCGCAGCCACAGACAGGAGCTGCTTCAGCAGCGGATAGCTTTCGAAGAAAGCGGTCTGTGGCATGCATGATGAAACTGCATGACGAAACCGCCTGCTTATTCTTGCGCTTCTCCGAAATAAATGTTATACTGAACCACAGATTTTCAAAAATACAATTTTATGGAGGACGACCATGAGGACCTATCTTGTCACAGGCGGGGCCGGATTTATCGGTTCCAATTATATTCACTATATGTTTCGCAAGTACGGTGAGGATATCCGTATCATCAACGTGGACAAGCTGACCTACGCCGGAAATCTTGAGAACTTGAAGGATATTGAGAACAGAGACAATTATACGTTCGTCCGCGCGGACATCTGCGATTCCGCGGCGATCAATAGGATTTTCGAGGAGAACGACATTGACCGCGTCGTGCATTTTGCGGCGGAAAGTCATGTGGACCGAAGCATCCGCGATCCAGAGGTTTTCGTGAAGACGAATGTGCTCGGGACGCTCGTGATGCTAAACGCGGCGAAGGCGGCATGGGAGCTGCCGGACGGAACGTTCAAGCCGGATAAGAAGTTCCTGCACGTCTCGACGGACGAGGTGTACGGTTCGCTGGAGAACGAGGGCGAGTATTTCTATGAGACAACCCCGTACGCTCCGCACAGCCCGTACTCGGCGAGCAAGGCGTCCTCGGATATGCTGGTAAAGGCATACATGGATACGTATCGTTTTCCGGCGAATATCACGAACTGCAGCAACAACTACGGTCCGTATCAGTTCCCGGAGAAGCTGATCCCGCTGATCATCAACAATGCGCTGCACGGGAAGGAGCTTCCGGTCTACGGCGACGGCAAGAACGTCCGCGACTGGCTGTACGTGGAGGATCACGCGAAGGGCATCGACATGGTGCAGGAGAAGGG
>CANQVH010000047.1 GCA_947627245.1 uncultured Lachnospiraceae bacterium
GTCCTGTACAGTACAGGATTCAATCCTCATTAGTTGCGTAACTATCAATTTTTGTCTAACTTTTTGGGGTCAGATCACTTGGAGTGTTATTGCGGTCTTTTTTTGTTCTCCGAGTGTTCTCGCTTTTGCGGTGATTACGCAACAGGGCGAAAGCCTGAAAGGAGGAATTCTTATGAAGGGAAGATGTAGGGTTTTATGTATGCTTCTTGTTGCGATGCTGACATTTGGGATGGTGGCAGAAGCTGCTGTGGTTCCGGCGTCCGCAAAGACGGTTGAGGCAAAGAAAGTGGGAAAGAAGAAGGTTAAGAAGAACAAGAAGGCCAAAAAAGCCAAGAAAGCAAAAAAGGCAAAGAAAGCTAAGCAGGCAAAGAAAACCAAAAAGGCGAAAGCCAAGAAAAACAAGAAAACCAAGACCGTAACGCCGGCAAATCAGCAGGCGGAGGCTGAGGCGGTATGTAATGAGACTGCTTCGCAGACGGAAAACATTCAGATGACGGAAACAGAGGCGGCACCACAGACGGAAAAGGTGGTTGAAACGGTAGCTTCCCAGTTGGTGCAGACCGTTAGGGCGGAAGCCATTACTGAAACAGAGAGTACGAAGGAAGAGGTTGCCCCGCAGCCGGAAACAAAAGCTGCTCCGAAAGCAGTGGAAACTGTCTCTGAAACAGAGGAAGTTCAGGATGAGACGATTGCTCCGCAGCCGGAAATCAAGGGTACGACGAAGGCAAGAAGAACTACTCCGAAGGCAACGGTTGCTCCGCAGCCGGAGACTGCTCCGGCTGAAAAGGAAGTTCAGGCTGAAACTGAGCTGGAGAAAGAGACTCTGATGGAAAAGAAGAAAGAGACTCAGGCAGAAACGGAATCCGCGACGGAACCGCAGACGGCGGAATCGGAAACCACACTGCTGAAAGATGATCCTCAAACGGAGACAGCTCCGGCTGAAAAGGAAGCTCAGGCAGAAACCGAGCTGAAGAAGGAGCCACTGACGGAGAAGAAGGAGGAGACCCAGACAGAACTAGAAACTGAGACTGGGATAGGAACGGAATCCGTGACTGAGCTGCAGACGTCCGAACCGGAAACTTTCCTGCCGAAAGTTGAACCGCAGACGGAGGCTGCCCCTGCCGAAAAGGATGCTCAAACTGATACCGAGCTGAAAAAAGAGACCCTGACGAATAAGAAGGAAGAAGCTCAGACAAAGACGGAAACAGAGACGGAATCCGGAACAGATTTATCTGAATGCCAGCATGACTGGGAATGGAGTATCGATGTGGCACCGACATGCACGGGCGTTGGATATAAGATTCAGACGTGCTCCATTTGTGGGGAGACCAAGGGAAGCCGCAAAATCGTTGATCCAGTCGGACATGACTTTGATGAAAAGAAGATACCGGGAACTTGCCAGACAAAGGGTAAGACTATTGAAACCTGTAAAACATGTGGTGTTGTGTTCACTAAGACGACCTCTTATGGAAGCCATACGTATACAAATAATTTTCCATGTTTGGAAGAAAAATGCTCTGTATGCGGGTATGTACGGGCAACTACAGGGAAACAGGGGCATGATTACTGCGGTGAAGAACGGATCATCCGGCCGGCAACCTGTACTACCCCGGGAGAAAAAGTGGTAAGATGTAAGTACGGATGTGGCAGCGAGATCACTGTTGAGATTCCGAAGACTGGACATACATATGGCAACTGGACAAAAGTGAAGGATCCGACCTGTGTAGAAACAGGCTTAGAGAAGAGAATCTGTACGGGATGCCATGCAGAAGAGACCAGAATGATTACTCTGGGCGGTCATAAGCTGGCAACGAGGGTTAAAGAAGCTCCTACCTGCCAGAAAGAGGGGACTGAAGAGGTTTACTGCACTGTATGTGACGCTGTAGTAAATACCATAACCCTTGCCAAGACCCCACATAAGCTGGGACGAAGATGTGCAACCGAGGGCTGCCATACGGATGAGGATCCTGATGGCTGTGACGATAAACATTGCCATGGTTATGTAGATACTTGTGTTTACTGTGGAACCAGATTGCGGGATGATGAGACAGGCACTTGGATCCATTAAAATATAAGACCCGAAGGACGCTGTAAAATGCAGCGTCCTTTTTTTTGCCATGAATTACTGTTTTGATCAGATCCTTTATATTTTTGTCTAAGGAATACCGGAAATACATATTGGTAGTGAATGATTCTATTGAAAGAGAGGAGAAAAACAGAAAACGAAAGGAACTATTAATGATATTCACTGTCAAATGCACGGAGTAACAAAATACAATCGCCCGGAAAATGGGCAGGGAAAGGAGCCATTATGATCACAGTTACACTTAAAAAGTATAATTCGAATATTTGTCCAGTTATGGCGGAATGGAAAGAAGGCGGAAGGAAATACAGCGATGTTTATGATAACAAGAAACATGCTGTTGATTACCTGACCGGAAGATTCGGCGATATTAAGATCATCGACAAGATTCCGGAAGAAAAATCCTGAAAGGAGATAATTATATGAGGAAGGAACCGATCACCACAACAGAGTTATTCAATACGGTCACGGAGCGTCTGCAGAACAAAGATAAGCTGCCGGATATCTTGGATTATTCCCTCGCAACAAGGGATTCTGTCCCGATCAAAACCGAAAACTTCTGTATCAAAAACAACTTGGATTATGGAGGCAGTGAAGGGATTTACCTTGACCTGTCTGCGGAGGTGTATGATGGCGAACGGTTTGCCATGCACGAGCTTGGCACATTCAAAACACTGGATGAGAGCGATGAGGCCATGGAGAAAATGGGCGCCCTGCTTGGAAGTTTTATATCCGAAGTGTCCGCTTACGTTTCCGAGAATGGGGACGACATGGAGTGGGAAGGCTTCGCTGTACGCCCGGTCGGGAAGGATGGAAAAAGACGTTGTGGTATTTATGTAACGAGCCTTGCAGCCGCAAAGGAAGCTGCCCTCAAGTATATGGGAAAATACGATTCCATCTCCATCTGTGATTATGAAGGGAGAAAGGAACGGATCTACTGTGACAGGGAGGCGGTCGAGGCATTGTGAAAAAGACATGCAGGAGCTGCTGGGCATGCGCAGACAAGCATCATGAAATGAGCTGGTGCGTGGCGCTCCAGACAAGGGTCAACACAAAGAAGCAGCGGAATAGCTGCAAGCATTACGGGGCACACAAGCGGGAGCGCATTTGCGATTCGCCGTTCCCGTATTCAAGCGGAATCTTTTAGGAAGGAGTGGGCGGTTCCCTTGTATGGGGATTCCGCCCGAACAGAAAAAATGAAAGAAATCCATTTTTATACAGCAAAGCCACCGGAGGGCTGCTACACGACATGGACCGAAACTGAAATGGCCCTCTACATGGGCGAGGACGTGATACATACAACGCAGATGGGCCTGCTGCATACGCAGCTGTTTGATCAGGATTATGCAGTTTTCATACACGGGCTTAATGATTCCGTGTATGAAATAAAGCTTGGTCCTGATAATGAACGGACGAAGCGTGAGATCAAAATGGACCAGAACCTGTTCAAGATGTGGCAGGCAGGTGAGTTTGACAAAAAACCGAAAAGGAGGAGGCAGCCATGAATGACCTTGTTATTACATATAAGGAATATGGAAGTGTTACTTGGAAGAAATACAGGACAATAATGGATTTCATGGACTCGGTGGAAACCGGTTATCCGGGTATCCCGTCCGGGGTCCCGCTGGAAGCGCGGTTCTTTGGAAACCCGCTGCTCGACAAAACTTTTATCAGTGTCGGGGAACTGTACCGGCACTGCAAGGAAATAACAAAATGACATTGGAGGAACTTTTGCAATGGAGAAAAACGCATTTGATACTTTATGGAATCCGGTCACAGGATGTATGCGTAATTGCGAATACTGTTACGCAAGGGATGTAGCGAAACAGTTTTTTTACGAAGGCGAAACATTGGATGCCCCGCCAGAGTTACAACGGACATGGATCCGTGATTCCTCTGGGAGTGGTGCAGGGAATCATGTGTTGAGATATCCGGTTGATACGGTGGACGGTAAACCCGTTCCTTATCCATTCGGGTTTGCTCCAACATTTCACAGATACCTTCTTAATGACTGTACTGCAAGAGAAGGAAGGAACATCCTTGTATGTTCTATGGCTGATTTGTTTGGCGATTGGGTGCCGGATAGTTGGATAGATGAAGTCATGCAGGCTTGCGAGAAAGCACCACAGCATAATTATTTGTTTTTAACAAAGAACGTGAAAAGATACTGCAAAAACGAGGGCGGATATGGTGTTCCTGTTGCTGAAAATATGTGGTATGGAACGACCATAACGAAATGGGACGATGTAGGTAGATTTGATTATCTTCCTGCATTTTGTAATACTTTTGTGAGCATAGAACCACTGTTAGAAGATATAAAGCCGGGAAAATGCAATATTATGTTCAGACAGGTGAATTGGTTTATTATCGGCGCGGAGACCGGACGCAGGAAAGACAAGGTCGTTCCGAAACGGAAGTGGATCGAGGATATTGTGAACGAGTGCCGAAAGAACGGAAAACCGGTATTCATGAAATCCAGTCTTGCGGAAATCTGGGGCGGGCCGCTGATCCGGGAATTCCCGGACGGACTGAAAAAACTGTAACAAGTAGGGAAGAAACAGCAAATCGCTAAGTGAAAGGAGAAAGGAACTATGCCTAAGAATGCATTGGTTAAATCCGTGCTTGTAAGTAAAGAAGAACTGGATGCTGCATTGTATGCCATCCAGAAGAACAACTACAATCATTCGCTCGATAATGTCAATGAGCTGTTGTCTGACCTTCTGGCACAGATGGACATGACGGGCAGCACGGAAGCTGAGATCGAAGCGAAGGGTATCTGAGAGGAGGAACCGTATGACTACAGTTTATGTAATGATAGGCGTTCCCGGAAGCGGGAAATCCACACTTGCAAAAAAATCTCGGAAAAGGTTGGTGCAGAGATCATCTCCACGGACGAAATCCGTCAGGAGCTCCTGGGCGATGCAAACAGCCAGGAAGACGGAAACCTTATTTTCAGCACTTTCTTCGCACGTGCAAAGAAAGCAGTCCGGGAAGGCCGCGACATTATCCTTGATGCGACGCATGTCTCCGTTGCGAGCCGTGCCAGGATTTTCCGGAACCTTGAGGGGCTTAACTACCGCAGCGTTGCAGTTGTCAAGTACGTCAAGGCAGGCGTGATTAAGAGCAGGAACCGGAACCGCGACCGGGTAGTACCGAATAACGTGGTCAACCGGTTCTACCGCAACTTTGAATTTCCTACAAAGGACGAGGGATTCAATGTGGTTTATGTTAACCGCGAGTAAGGAGGGAGAACTTATGGTACAGGAGTTTCAGGAGACCGTCCGCATGGCGCGGAGTTTTATAGACGATGCTGACGTCCTTGAAGTAAAAACACGACAGGCAGAGCAGTACCGTATCGCGGCGGCAAAATACAAGGCGTATTTCTTCCACAAGACAGATCTGGCTGAAAAGCTTGAGGAACAGTCCAGGGAAAACCTTGATGCCATGGTGGGGGAATTCGACGGCGTAGCTTATGCTTCATGGCGTGCACGTGCAGTCTGCCGCACGCTGGAGGACATGCGTGACAGCGGGTTCATCTCTGCCGAGGAATACAAATTTTGTAACAGTTTATAATTTTCTGTATGGAAAGGGCCCGTCCAAACGGGCTTTTTTCTTTTATCATATATTTTGCCGGTTATGTATTTTATATCTTTCCAATTCCGCCGCCGCGTGATAGGATTAAGACAAGTACCAATGGCTGGGCACAGGCTTTTTTGCTGCCGTGGCAAACTTAGGGAGGGATTTGTATGGACATGCGATCGGGGACTGGATTAATCCATATCTACTGTGGGGATGGGAAAGGAAAAACCACAACTGGTATGGGGCTGTGTGCGCGTGCGGCAGGGCACGGGTACCGTGTGCTGATATACCAGTTTATGAAGGATAATTCCACGAGTGAGCGCAAAACACTTGGGCTTTCCATGAATATCTCATTTGTAGATGGGCTTACGCAGGAGAAATTTAGCTTCCAGATGTCGCCTGATGAGAAAAGGGAACGCCTTGCTTTCTACAACAGGCAGTTGCTCATGGTGACACAGAAAGCCTGCAATGAACATTATGATGTGCTTTTTTTAGACGAGGCAATTTATGCAGTCCGTGCGGGGCTGCTTGACGAACCGCTGCTTCTAGGGTTTTTACACGACAAACCTGCGGACATGGAAGTCATCCTGACAGGGCAGGGGCCGAGTAGGGAACTTATCGAAATTGCTGATTATGTATCGGAAATACATAAAATTAAACATCCATTCGGGAAGGGGCTGGCTGCCCGGGAAGGGATTGAGTATTGATTGCCCCATAAAGAGATATATAGGTTCTTAATTGAAAACCCGCGTATGCGGGTTTTTTTATATGCAGTGTTTGCAGATTACATATTGGGAATGAACAGAATATATGAAAGAAGGAGGAAACAGAAATGAAAGTTGGTGTAACTGAACGTGGAGATGCCGGGATTGATTGGTCGTGGTATGACAAGCTGTCATCCGGGGATTATGACGGAGCGATCCTGATCACCAAGATGGCGAATAAGGGATTCATCGAAAGAGTGCTTGACCTTTACAGGACTTTCCCTCACCTGATCGTACATGGGACATGTACCGGATGGGGCGGATCCTGGCTTGAACCGAATGTGCCAGCCGCGGCGCTCCAGATGCATGCTTTGAAAATCCTTGTTTCCCGTGGGTTCCCCGTGGACAACCTGGTGCTCAGGCTTGACCCGATCATCCCGACAGAGGAAGGGATCCGGAACGCGGAGATGGTACTCGATTGGGCGTCGAAGTTTAACGGGCTTGCCCGTATCAGGATTTCGGTGCTGGATGAATACAACCATGTGAAGAATCGTCTTATCGCCGCCGGACATAAGCCGTTCTACGGCAATGCGTTCCAGCCAGACTGGGAGATGAAGCGCAATGTTATCGAGATGCTGCAGCGCTGGCCGCAGCTCCATTTTGAGACTTGTGCCGAGGATTGGCTGGCATCAGCTCCAAGACTTGACAATGTGATCGGCTGCGGCTGCGTGTCAATAAGGGACCTGGAGCTCATGGGCATAAAACTTGACCGCCTGTATGATGAAAATATGCAGAATAGGAACGGATGTCACTGCCTTGCGTGCAAGGCGGAGCTTTTGGACCAGAAGAAACGCTGCCCGAACCAGTGTTTGTATTGCTACTGGCGGGATTGAAGGGAGGAACGGTTATGGGATATTTGTATGAAATTACACGTCGGCCGGAAGAGACAGGCAAGGTCACAGAAGAAAACTTCTATGACTGTCTGGATATCCTGTGCGCTGACTACATTTCCGACATCCATGGTGAACAGGCAGACTACGTGAGAAAAAACTTGCTGGGATTCATAAAGCAGAATGAAGGACTGGTGCAGGACGATGGGAGCTTTACGATCAGCTCCCGAGTCAAGCAGGATTACTTCTACAAACGCTTCAATGAGTTTAAGCGGATTGTCCAGTACCTGACGCTGCGCGAATTCGCCGAGGAAAACATACAGGCTCTCCAAAAACTGTTAGATGATCCGATGGATAACAAAGTCTGGTTCGACGGCGGTATCTACACCTTCGACTACTGGATGCGCGAGGCACCCGTCAATGTCCCGCTCTACATCGGGAATGTCTTTTACCTACACTGAAGAAATCTAGGAGGAAAGGGAACTATGTTTGTTGATAACATATACGAGCCTTCCTGGGAAGACAAAATCCTGAACAGACAGGATTCAGAAGCTGATGAGTGTGCAGAGTGTGCGCATAAGAAAAATTGTAATAACCAATGTATGGAGGTAAGGGAAGTATATAACCCTTACCTTCCTATAGTTTTAAATATTTAAGGAGGATCTGATATGTACGAAGTAACGATCAACACGAGCGGCTATAAGCCGAGACAGTGTACCGCAGCACACAGAAATGCTGTAAGCCGCTGGATCAGCAACATGAACGACTACATGAAGGCGGTCAATGGCTGGCATACAACAGAAAAGAACCTGCTGCATGTGTACTGGCGTATCCTCATGTTCTGGGGACGCCATGTTTTCGAGCCTATTGACTGGGAAGCAAACCGGGATGAAAACGGCGGAAGTTGGCCGGCATATACGGATTGGCTTGCGCGGAAATGCAATTATATCCGGTATATGGAAACTGCCACTCCGGAGAATATGCGTAATAATCCGCCCAACCCGTTTAATTGCCACCGCCCTGGAGCGTATGAAGGCTATGAGTCTCCAGACTATCGGTTCAATTACAGGAAATATTACGACGAGGTCAAAAATACCGGACATACGGTTATCCCGTTTTTGGCCTTGTATAAACCAAAGGACCGCTTGAGAAATATGGAAGGCTGTTACATGGAGATCACCTGGATCGGGGAAGAGCCGGATGAAACGCAGATATCCGATCTGTATCAGGTGTACCGCCGTTTGTACAAGAAACAGCTTTCCGGGGCTGATGCCGATTACAAGCATTATTTCAAAAGCGCGTTCTTCCTTCCGGAAAAACCGTGGACAAGACGATGTGCAGCATCCAGCCATGTAAACCAACTGATCGAAGAAATATTCCGGACTTGGGAAAATCCGCGGGCGATAATCGCAGAAGCTGGTTTTACCCAGGACATGATCGACCAGTTCTGGCTCGATATGTGCCACACGTCTTACAAGTGGCTCATCGATAAAAACATCATCCGTGAGGGTGACAGACCCAAACCGACACGTAATGTGCCGGAATCAAAAACAAAAGCAGCTTAAGAAGGAGGAACCTATTATGGCGAAAGTATACAGATGCCAGATGACAAAACTGGTAACGGTTAACATCAAAGCAGACAGTGCGGAACAGGCACAGGAATGGCTGGATACGCACGACGAAAACGATATACAGGCGGAAACCAAGCGTTACGAAACCGAGTACAATGACGAGGTCATTGGCGAGGTCGATGAGGACGCTGTGATCGATATTACAGAGGAGGGGTGAACGTGCTAAAGAAAGCAAAGAAGTGGGTAGGTTATGATTTCCGGTACGGGCACTGGGACAACCCGCCACGTGAAGGAACAGACGCGACCGACGAAATGAAACAGTTCTTCAGAAATTTCCGTTCGGATCTTCGTGAGGCCTTGAAAGGTGTCGGACTCAAGATATACCGGATGAAACCGAATTATTACGACGTCACAGCCGTAATTTCGGATCCGGAAGAGACCCATTTCATATATCTCAGTATAGGTGATATAAGATATGAGGCACACTGGGATGATCGTATCTTTGTACGCATCATGGCCCATGCACAGGACTGGAAAGGGGGCGGAAACCACTGGACAGACACCGGGCATCTGATCGATGAGATTGCGTGGCTCATGGAGCGTACGAACGCTGCCTGACCAGAAAACATTCCGGTAATTGAGGCGGGAATCCCCGCCCCAATCCGGTCCATACATCTTTTAGAGAGGAACGAAAATGGAAGAGAACTTGGAAGAACTCTATGATGTTTACTGTAACCTTTATAACGAACAGCTCGAAGCCGCAGAACCAGATTATGAAGAGTATTTCACGGATGAGTTCGCACCGCCGGATGAGCTGTGGATAGACAAGGAGACGGCTGCGAGCTATATGAGCAACCTGCTCGGAGAGCTTTATGAGAGCTGTGACAATATCGAGGAAGTCCTCGATGATGCAGGGCTTACCCAGGAACTTGGGAATCATTTTGGAATCAAGGTTTAATTGAAAGAAACAATTGTATTTTTGCAGATTGTGAGCTATAATTCTATTAACCGAAGGAGAGACTAATGGAAAATGAATTATCGAGAGTCCTTTCAGCGGCAGAAGCCAAGGTGCAGTATGATGCACAGGTGAAAAAGGTTCTGTCACAGAAAGTGATCCTTGCCTGGATCCTCCGGGGGACAGTCGAAGGATTTGGTGGTATGGAAATTGATGAGATCATTCCATACATTGAAGGGGAACCTGAGATTGCTTCCATACCGGTCAATCCTGGTGAGGTTAAAACGGAACAGGTTTCCGGGATGCCAAATGAGGACAAGGTACCGAATGAAGGTACGATATACTATGATATCAGGTTTTTTGCAAACCGCCCGGATAAAAAAGGGAAAGTACGGATACTCGTCAACCTGGAAGCACAGAAGGATTTCTGGCCTGGATACAGGATTGAAACAAGGGGGATTTATTATGCGGCCAGGATGATTTCTGCACAGCTCGGGACTGAGTTTTCAACCCCGCATTATAACGGGATCAAGAAAGTTGTCAGCATCTGGCTCTGCATGAATGCTGGGAAAAAATCCGGGAATGCCATTTCCGAATACAGCATCAGAAAAAAGGATATAGTGAAGGGAATTCCTGATGTCCCAGAGGCTTATGATAAGATCTCAGTTGTTCTCATCACTTTGGATGCAAAAAAAGAAACTGATGAAAAACTTCTTCAAATGTTAAATGTGCTTCTTTCGTCTGGCTTGAAATCTGAGGAAAAGAAGCAGAAGCTGGAAGAAGGTTTTGGGATCAATTTCAAAGGCAACGCCGGGAAGGAGGTCAGCCTTATGTGTAACTTGTCGGAATATGTCGAAGAGCAGGGTATCGAGAAAGGCTATGGCTTGGGTGCCAAGGACGAAAAAATTGAAACCGCAAAACGGATGATCAAAGGAAACAAGCTGGATTATGCAGATATTGCCAGCTTCACGGAGCTTCCCGAGGAAACGGTAAGGAAGCTTGCAAAAGAAATGTCCGCATAAGGAATTGCCCTAGCTTTACAATTCAAGGAAAAACGTCAGTATATCTGGCGTTTTTCTTTGCAAGCAACGCCGGGAAGGAGGTCAGCCTTATGTGTAACTTATCGGAATATGTCGAAGAGCAGGGCATCGAGAAAGGCATCGAGAAAGGCATCGAGAAAGGCTATGGCTTGGGTGCCAAGGACGAAAAAATTGAAACCGCAAAACGGATGATCAAAGGAAACAAGCTAGATTATGCAGATATTGCCAGCTTCACGGAGCTTTCCGAGGAAACTATAAGGGGGCTTGCAAAAGAAGTGTCCGCATAAGGAATTGCCCCAGGGAAATATTATGGGAACCGGGAGGTATAAGGATCTTGTCCGGATTGTCCCTGGACAAGCCCGGGGTGCAGTTGGACTGACAGAATGTTGCAACTGCCCCGGAAATTAAAAATTAAAAACAGGTAGTCCAGAAGCGCCGGTACCCGTCGGCGCTTCTGTTTTTTCCATTGCACGTATCCGGCACGAATAAAACCGTGGCCCATACGGGTCATATCCCGATTTTCTTTTTTATTTCTTCCAACAGCTTTTCCGTGTCTGCCCCTGAAATATCCACGTCCGTCTTGCCATCTTCAAGGAACCCCGGGAACTCCCTGCAGAATTCGGCAAGTTCTTCCGTGGACGCATCAGCTAAGTATTTTTCGAAAAACTCATAATCGGTCATTCCTGCCAATTCTTTGATTGCTGAGAAAGCGTCGCGTTTTTTCATAAAAATCCCCCTTTTATTTTTGGCAATACTACCGTTTGGTAGTATTTGCAAACATATTGTGCCACTGTTTGGTAGGATGGTCAAGGGGCGATGGCTATGAAATACCAGAGGATCGAAGATTTACGGGTCGACCATGACTATACGCAGGGAGAGATAGCAGAAAGGCTTGGATGTAATCGTGAGGTGTACCGCCGGTATGAACAGGGAATCCGTGATGTGCCTATCTGGATGCTTGTCAAACTGGCAGAGGTTTACGATTGCTCAACTGATTACCTTCTTGGCATCTCTGATATAAAAAGACATTTTGGGAAATAGTGGAGCGATATTCATACGGATTGCTGTCTATTTTATTTTTTGTATTTGATTTTTCATACAGCAAAAAGGCCCGCAAAAGACGGGTTCTTTTGATTGTAGGATTGTTTGGTTAAAGTTCTGGTATGAAGAATTAATACTAGGAATGTGTCTTGGAGAATTCCTCAGCCATCCCATAGTATGGGGTCCCCTCCAGGCCTTCGAGCGTGATACCTTTCTCCCCAAGCTGCAGGAAAGCGTCGTACTCGTCCACCCCGTTCTCCCTGCAGTACCCAAAGAAAGCGTCCAGTTCTATCTCGACACCCATCTGTGATACCGGCTCCATGTATACCCCTTCCTTGACATCTCCCATTTCAGGGGATGGCTCTTTTTCACGATCCATATGAACTGTTTGGTAGCACGGAATCCTGCTAAGCTTTGACTATGTCACAACGATATATGACCTGCCCGGAATAATAACGCTCGTCCATGTATAGAAATGCTCCCAAAATTGAAATAACTGACATATTGAAAGAAAAACAGGGAGGATTCATTATGGCAGGAAATAGGCACTTTTATACGCAGGAAGGGGATGAAATGATTAAGGAGCATAATAACGAACCAGGAGGGAAAAAGATAATCATTCTGGCTGTTATCATGGTCATGTGTTACAGGCCCGTCTCTGCAGCAGATTTTCCATATATAATCCCATCAGCTATAAGTCCGGAAGATGCCATCCAGCTTTTTGCCAGGGAGTTTCCATACAGGGAAAACATTCATTATCCGGAAGCAAGGGAGCGGGTTGTGGCATCCGCACTGTCAGCAATTGGACGGGTTCCTTATTTTTGGGGTGGCAAATATGCGCTGGATGGCTCATATCCAGACTGGGGCGAGCCATCAAAGGTGTACTCAAAAGGCAGCAAAACTACTGGTACAATTTTGCCATATGGATTGGATTGCAGCGGGTTTATACAATGGGCGTTCCTTGACGGGACAGGGGAGGATGCTGGAATAGGCATCAGCACAATGTCACAATGGTCCGCTACATATCCAGTAAGCCTTAATGAAGCAATCCCAGGGGACCTACTGTTCCTGCACGAACCGGGAAAGGGCAAAAACCACGTCGGGATCTATTTAGGAATGGGCTTGAACGGCATGGGCTACGTGGTGCACTGCACTGCATCTATGGGCGGCGTCTGCATATCCGGTTTAAGGGAAGCAGGGTTGACGGTTGCCAGGAGGGTATATTAAGGGAAGGCTGCAACTGGCGGCCTTTTCCATTGGGGTTAACGTATGTATAGCAATTTGCCTTGTTTCTCCTGCCAGATTACATATTATGGGCGGCTACAATATTTTGAGAGGAGGAGGCATATGGAGCCATTATACAAACGGTATGCAAAGAAGAAACCGGTTGGTGTATATTTCCTTGGATATGACATTGGCGTCCTGTTCTTCACTCCGATGGAGGAAGACAAGACGGACTGTGATTATGTCACTGCATGGGAATATGCTGGGAAACACAAAGGCTACCGCAGGCAGCAGGTGTCCGCAATGAAATCTGGGCGGATGTACATATTTAAGGGCAGCCGCAGAATTTACTTAGACGAAGTGATGAGATCACGGTGAAGGAGGAACTTATGGCAGGACATAAATGCAATTTTTTCGCTGAGCTCGAAAAAATCAAAAATCAAAGGAGGTATATTATGATTGAAAGGAATTTTTGCGAAGAGGAGGATATTTTTGAGGAGGAGGACATTTTTGAAGAGGAGGATACAGGGCTATGTTTTTCATTTCAGATTGTGCGAAACGACTCTGACAGTTTCGTCGTGCCGGTAGCAGTAAAAATAAGGCTGAAAAATGGGACAGAAGCGGTTCTTTCGTGGGGAGGAAACATATGGCTCCAAGGTGGAATTTTAAAGTGCTCAACTAAGGAACTTGCAGTATTAAATGGCTCTTCGGATCACTTATATTTAAATGGAGTCCGGGCAGATGACAATCTTGACCAGCTCGCCGATGCTGAAGTGATTGGCGTTTCGTTCGACACCGAATATGTGGACATGGTGGACGACGAGTTTCCAGAGACTGTAGACGATTGTATCGAAGGAGTCGATCCAAAAGTGATAGAACTCATTGGAAAGGACATCGATGCGGCTTGGCATCCTATTGTTATTCCGTATCTGAGCGAGGAACCGCATTGGGATGATAGAGATAACATCCTTAACAGTGTGCGGTTTGTGGTACTAAAGGATATCGACAAGGATATCGACAAAGTACGTACGATAGAATTAGACGATCCGTTTATCGTAAAAGTTGTATAATAAGGACAGGAAGAAGATCGTGACAGTAGATGTTCTCTCAGACAATTATGAGGTTTTTGAAAAACATTGGAAAAGGCAGGAAAAATTCAGGAGACTATAAAATGAGACAATGCCCAAGATGTGGAAGGTATATGGATAACCATATGATTTCGATATTTGGAGGTGCAAAACTGGTATATAACTGCGTGTGCGGCTATATATCTGAAGAACAAAATTCAGGTATGTATTGGTCCGATTCTACAAATCTGAAAAATCCTGAAAACGCATATTCGAATGCCAGCCAACAGACAGAATACCGAACGTCAGGAACCCATGACTGAAGTCATGGGTCTTCTTGCCTACATGATAAAAGTTTTCATACAGAAAACAGTGAGAGAATTACATATTATTATTGATATAAAATTATGAAAACAGGAGCTCAACCAGAATAGCTCCTGTTTTTATGCGTTGGAAGGAACAATCACACGGAAGCAGGAAAGGAGAAACTATGAATATTGAAAGAATCAACGAAATGATCAAAGAAACAGGGAAAACAGCAACTCCAATATTTGTCTGCAAATATGGCGTGGAAAAGAAAGGCTTGTCAGTCAAAAGTAAGGAAAGCAAAGTAGGCACGATCGTTTATTTTAACGATTTGGATAAGGACGAGGATATCGTATCGCGAATCATGTCATTGGACGAGAATTATATTGATGATATGAATCTGGCGATTGGATTGATCCTGAACGATCCTCAGTACGTATTCGCGAACAGTATTGTCTGTCTGCAGCAGAAGAACGGCGAAAGATTTGACCGAAAAATAGTTGGTAAAACTGACCGCATTATAAAACGTCTGTTGCTTAATCAGGAAATCTATATCCGGCTGTTGCTAGACAAAGCCGGAGTAAAGGATGCCAACATCAAGGTAACAAGCGGTTTTTTGGATATGTTAGGATTAGATCCTGAAGAACTATGGGAACACGCTATAGATAATACCAGAAAATCTATACAGTATTTTCCTATGGAAAATGTAATCAATAAGATTTGTACTGAATACGATGGAAGCAATGACGTCCCAATGTATATCCTGACAAACAAGGATACCCGTTTTGGCGCATCTGCATTGCTTTATCCGGAAGTTTTTCAGAACCTGTGCAAAGAGGCAGGATGGAATGGATGCCTTATTTTACCCTCAAGCATCCATGAACTGATCGCTTTACCGGAAGATCTTCAGATAGAAGTATCAGAGGGTACTAAGATGGTAGAAGAAATCAACGACAATTGCGTCGACATTGAAGAACAGCTTACGCCGTCTGTTTATAGATATCAGATTTCAACCAATGCGATCACGGTAGCATAAACTGGTATACGCAAAAAGCTCATGTATTACATGGGCTTTTTCTATTACATAAAATATGCGGATTACATATTTAAGTCGAGGTAATGTATAGAAGAAAGGAGAAAAATGGAAGATGGAATCTAGTTACTATGGCAGTATTTGTGAAGTACGATGCTGTCGAATGTATAGAAGGGAGGAACATTTATGAGTAAGATCATCGTCCTGTCCGGGTTTTCCGGGGCAGGAAAGGACTCGATCGCAAAGGAACTAAAACGTCGCTTTGGGTTCGCAGCGCCTGTGTCCCACACCACGCGCCGGCCCCGTGACGGGGAAGTACAAGGGGTCGATTACATCTTCGTCTCCGAGGACATGTTCCTCGAAATGGAAAAGGACGGGGCGTTCATCGAGACCACCTGCTACTGCGGGAACCATTACGGCACGTCAAAAGCCGAGATTGATCAGATCTTGGGCAACGGCCATGACATAGTGATGGTACTGGATTTTGAAGGCGCAATGGCGATCCGCAAACTTTACCCGCATGATGCGGTATTGGTCTTTGTGTCTGCCAACCCTACCGAGCTTCACAAAAGGCTCGTGGGAAGGGGCGGTATGACAGAGGATGAGATCAATGAGCGGCTTAGCAGGCTTCCGAGGGAGGCGGCTACCGCAAAGGAGTATGATTACCTCTTGGACAACATTGACCTGCCAGAGTCTGTGGGACTGGTGTGCTCCATCCTGAAGGCGGAGCACATGAAAGCGGAATCCCGGTACGACGAACTGTACCGCATGTTTTCCACCGTAGGAAATGACGGGAAACAAAAATACAATACAAAGGAGGAACAAAAAACATGACATTAAGGGAAATGATCGAAGCCGGGATCGGGTTCGAAGGCTACAGAAAGGTGCAGTGCTGGGTGAACGAGGACTATCCGGAGATCTACCATGCAGGCAATGACTTCCATGGTATAAAGGAAAGATACCTCGACCGTGAGGTCAGGTATATTTTTCCATACCAGGAGTCAGATTCTATGCCCGGCATCACGATTGAACTTTACGAGGCGGAAAACGAGATCACCAAGGAAATACTCCGTAACGGATATGAGAAGGGGATCGTGAAGTTTATCACGGATCCGAACATGGAAGCTGGGACGGTGTGCTCCATCGGTGAGTACTGGTTCTACTTCAGCGGAACGGATGCTGAGGAGAAAAATCCGGAAGAATTTCTGGCTGGCGCGGACATGGAAGAAGTGCTTGACAGGGTGCTTGCAGCCTTAGATTGGCTCCTGGATGAGAACGAGGATAACGGGGACGCTGAGTACAATTATTATTATGCCGTGCTCAGGGAATCCTGATTTTGGAAGGAGGAGCTATCATGTGGTATGCAGTGGAAACAGCTTTTGTAGACGGGCAGTTATTGGCATCCGAATGCGTGTTCAAAGAGGGCGATACAAGCCCTCTTGGACACTGCTATGCCGACTTGTCCGAGGAACCGCGGAACATGTGCGAGAGGAAGTTCTTTGACCGTCTGGAGATCCATACGGACTGGTTCGAGAGCGAGGAGCTCGCCAAAAAATTCAAGGATGGTAAGATCACATATGTCCACCATTACGACGCGTATTATGACCCGGGTATCCGGAGCACACGTACGAGATTCACTAAGAGGGAGATCGTCGATGTGGACGAGGAGCAGGGGTACCTTCCGTATTGCGGGATATACAGGCACCACAAGCTTGATTACCGGCCGTGGTGGGTTAGATAAAGTAATAACGAAAATTAAGTTAAGGAGGAACTGAGATGAGTATTTCGGATATTGTTAAGGTTAAAGCAGATGGGAGCCTTGTTGTCATTACCGATATTGAGGATGGACACATCGTTGCCCGCCCGGTATCAAAAGCGCAGGGAACCCAGCAGGAAGACAGGACTTATGCAAAAGAGGATCTTGAGGCTGTCCAGGCCGAGTACAAGATCCCGGTTACATGGTCCATGGCTGGAATTGTCAAGGTTATGGCGTCCTCTGCCTCAGAGGCAGTCAGTAACTTTGAACGTGACATGGAACATATCCCGCTTCCGGAAGGGGAATACATAGATGCTTCTTTTGAGATGACCGAGACCGACGAAGAGGATATGCATCTGTTCCAGTAATTTTAGAAAGGGGAACTATTATGAAGGAAAAGCTGATAAACGAGATGGAACAGTACCTGATCTGTTCCGATGGCTTTAACACCGAGATCCAGGAGAACGTGAGGGCGCTCTTTGGGGCGATCTGCAAGATGTTCAAGATCGAAAGGTGCTCTGAGCGTAACCAGATCCTCCACGACCTGTATTTCAGGGCAGCACTGGAAGAGATCATCGATGAGGATGAGTTTCTCCAGTTCATGCTGAAGGACCTTCCGGCGCCTGTGCTGGATATCCATGAGCTTGCTTATGGTGTCCAGGATGCCGTCTTCGCATTCATCAATGCGGTAAATGCCGAAGATAACGCCTGTATGGAAAAGGAAGTGGAAACCGACGGGAACATGCTGATTTTCCATGATGAGGAAACTTGGCGGAAGTTCATCGTGTTCTTTGACAGCCTGGGACTCGATTTCACAACCGGGGAACCGGACGGCGACCATAGCTGGTATGTGGATTTCGAGTTCTCTGACGGGATCAAAAGCTGATCAAAGGGGGCATGACAGGTGCTGATCAATATCGCACGGGAATATACAAAGACGCCGGGAGGCCGGTATTGCAAAGAAGGAAATTTTTCAGGAGAAGATTTCCGGAAGAGATTGCTGGTACCACGGTTCCGTGAAAGCATACAGAAAGGTGAAAACCTGAAGGTTGTGCTTGATGGCGGATATGGATATGCCTCGTCGTTTCTGGAAGAAGCGTTCGGCGGCCTGGTTAGGGACACAAAGGATGCCAGGGCAGGAGATATTGAGATCATTTCTGCCGAGGAGCCGAGGCTGGCAGGTGCCGTCAAAGGCTATATCAATGATGCCATAGCCAGGCTTTCAGATACAGTGTAGAACCAAAACAGATGGCCTGGCCGCAATGCGGCCGGGCTGTGTTTTTAGAACTTTTATATAAGGAGGAGAAACCATGGCTTGTATCAGTTTAAAAGAGCTGTATGAAAGCGGCCACGTCGATTTGAAATTTGGCGGGCATATCGAAAAAACAGATGATGGGGACGGGGTTTATTACGACCTGTACAACAAAAAATCCGAGCTTATCGTCTGTGACGGTGAGCATGTGGAAGTAGCCGACAAAGGAAGCAACTGTGTTGTCCTGGAGGCACATGGTGGAGTTTGTAC
The DNA here is from genome assembly GCA_947627245.1 of uncultured Lachnospiraceae bacterium. Lineage (GTDB taxonomy): Bacteria > Bacillota > Clostridia > Lachnospirales > Lachnospiraceae > Choladousia. Next base: position 18,772 of record CANQVH010000047.1, read on the forward strand.
AATTTATCTTTCGCTGGAAGAATACAGCATTGGTGTATTCCAGCAGAAAACACCTGGGGAAAAGGAGCTCTTTTCAAGGCTTTCTTCCCTTAAGCAGGAGCTGTTATCTGCAGATGCAGAAGAGCTGCATGCAGAAAATATTGAGCTCTATCTGGAGCTCAGGAAGAGAAGGGTTCCGAGGGAAGACATCGAGAAACGTCTCCCCACGGAGTATGCGGGATTCTGTGACGAAGCAGAGTTCGAACTGGAGTCTGAGATCTACTTGGCGTTGTACTGCACGTTCAATGACGACAACCTTCGTCATGCAGAGAACTCCCTCCACAGGCATCTTTCCCTGAGTGCCGATCAGCTCCATGCAGTAAACCAGGATTTCTATAATGAGGCACGTGACATGGGAGTTACGTACAAAGATGTAATCAAATACATGCCAGAGGAATATGCCATGTTCTACGAAAAGGCAGAACAGGAATATACCAGGCACCAGGAAAGCTGAGGAGGCACTATGCAGGATATAAAGAAACCTGAAACGGCTTTGGCGGAAGCCATGAAGTTTTTTGCAGCCGGGCATGCCCCGATCACAGAGGCTGGGCAGATCCCGGAGAAATGGAAGAAACGGATCGTCTGCGTCCCAATGGATGCAGAATGGAAGCAGAGGGTCAATACGCATAACTGGGCCCGCGCCTATGACGGACCGGATCCGCTTGACCAGGGTATGCTTAAGCTCAGGGACAGGCTGCTTTCCTTTGGAGGGGAAGAGGCCTGCATGGCCTTTGAAGAGCCGGACCTGGACGAACTGCTCAGGTATGGGCAGCTCTGGAACGGCTGGTCGAATGTCCGCGTCAAGAAGGGACGCCGCTGCGGCTGCCACGAGAACTCCGCACGGCTTGTCAAAGCTGACGAAACCGGCAGCCTTGCGGTTGCGACCGGATACGCCCTGTCTGATGACGGGATGTGGCGCCAGCACAGCTGGTGTGTGGCAGACAGCCCGAAAGGGACGCAGATCGTTGAGACAACGAGCAAGCGCCTGCTGTATTTCGGGGTGGTGCTTGCTGGAGAGAAACTGGAGAATTTTATTGAAATGAATTATTAAAGGAGGAACAAGATGTATACATTACGACAGATGACGGAAGATATCAACCGGATTGCTTCCGGGTATGTCGGTAAGAGGGAGAGCAACTATCGGACTTACCCGGCTATCACAGATGAATACAAAAAGTATATCGCTGAGAATAAGATAGAACTTCTGCCTGAGATCAATATCCATGGAGGCAAAGTAGACATCGATACGGACATGGGCAGGGAAACACTCGTTGAAGTTAAAATCGAGATTAAGCCATATGCGGGACCAAGTATACTGCACAGGGGCAGGATACTCAAAGCTTATGCCATGCCAATGGCATTGGACGAAGACATGGATCAGGACGTCAATGACATCGTCCGGATCGTCCGTTACAAACTGGCAAAACGCGGTTTCATAAAAAACGAAGAAAAGCTCCGTGCCATGAAGGAACAGGCCGCTGAATGCGAAGCCAAGCTTGCTGCATGCAGGGATATCCTGAAAGACAAGCAGTGGGACAGGAAATTCACCCTGTGCTGTAGCAGGATACTGTAATGGGAACATTTTTACAAAAAAAGGAGGAACCATATGAGTACATTTCGACAACTGCTTGAGGTAATAGAAAATACCTGTAAGCCGTATATAGGCAAGGTGAACTACAATGCCTACCGGAATATTGGATACGGCATTGAGAGAAACCTTGAACAGGCAGGCATTACGCTTCCGCCTGAAGTAAAGAGCGTAATGGGCGGATTGATCGTTGAACTGGATGGACTCGGACAGAGTGAGCTGGTTTCCTATCACATTGAGTTTAAGCGTGATGGAAGAAGCCGTTACCATCAGATGACCACCGGAAAGGTTCTTGACATTACGGTTGAATCCAAGATCAAGGAAGAGTTCTTCGACTGCGAGATAAGCGACATTGTACAGATGATCGCCTACTCGATCAAGAAGGACATCCATGTAGTGATTCTGGAAGACATCAAGAGGCTGGAAAAAGAAAAGAAAAAGTGTCTGGAAGATGCTGCCAGGCTCGAAAGGGATCTGAAGGATTCTAAGTGGGACAAGGATATTTTCGTCCCCGACATATAATTCCATTCAAGAAAGAAGGCGCTCAGGCGCCTTTTTTTCTTTTTCCTGTATGAAAATAATCTTGTTTTTGAAAAATTTTACATATTCTAAGCAAAACTTTGTATCCATGATTATCACATGCAAGGATGTTTTTTAAATAAGCAGAGATGTTAATGGTTTACACGTTTTTTTTTGAGAACCAGCATGCGATCAAGTTAGAAAATTCCTAAAGGATAAGAAGGAGGAAATTTTATGAGTACTTTCAGACAGTTGCTTACAGAAGTGGAAAAAACATGTAACTTTTATATAGGGAATGTTAACCATAACACGTATAATGATATTAAATCAAGTCTTGAGGAAAAACTTGAGAAAGCAGGAATTATACTTCCACCTGAGATAGAAATAGATAAAGGCTCTGTAAAAGTCGATACAGGAATTAATAATATACTTGAAAAGGATATTATAGTTGCCTATCATGTTGACTTTGAATATGATGAGGAAAGCAGAAATCGCCGCTCGATCACCGGCAACGGCAAGGTGCTCAACATTGAAGTGCTTCCACAAATCCTGGATGAGTATTTTGACTACGAGCTTAACGACATTGTTCAGATAATCCGATATTCGCATATAAAATCGGCTCATACAAGGATTTTGGATATTATTCAGAAACTAAAAGAGCAAATGGAAATATGCGAAGGAGACGTCATTCGGCTCGAAAAGATTTTTGAAGATCAAAAATTGGATAAAAACATTTTTATAGACAGAAGACTCGTATCTTTACTATGATTCCATTCAAGAAAGAAGGCGCTCAGGCGTCCTTTTTTCTTTTTATAAGATACTCTTTTTAACCCACAGCCGGTGATGCAGCTGAGAATAATCCAAAAAGGGTACAGGAATGGACGCCACCACCATCCGATGAGGAACCACCATCATATGCCCATGTTGGTAGATTATCATCGTGAGATAATGGCTTTTTTTCTTTTTTGCCACTGTATTTTCCTCTTCTTTAGCAAAAAATTATACTCCCAAATATCGTACAAAGCAATCTGTTCCGGGTAGTAAAATGGATGTTTGGGAAAATTTGTCTGCTATGGCAGAACGGCGGGGTACGTTTTCTTGTATAAAAATAATCCTGCTTTGGAATTTTTTGACGAATAGCCGCCGCACGCCTGTGACTTCAGTCGTGGGTTAGGCGGCCTTTCTTTTGCAGGATACGTGTTCCGTTAAACATTCTTCCTATATAAAAAATGTCTATCAATCACAAAATTTTACATATTAAAAATAAGTTTTATAAGGGGCGGCTGTAATGGAAACTGCACCCAACCCCAGGAAGGGAGGTAACCCTATGGCGGTATCCGTCACGCGCCAGGAAGACGGGACGTTCGTCTTCCACGGGCGTTCCAACAACATCACGGAGGACCAAAACAATGCCCTCCGCCCATACGGGAAACAGCTCCACAACTACGGGCTCGTGGTCCGGCTCCTGCCGGACGGCGACCAGGTGTCTGCCCTGAACCAGCAGATCGGGAACGCCAGGTTCATGGCGAACCACTACCTGGACGAAAGGAACGAATGTTTCCATAAGGAGCACCGCATCCTCTCCGTGGCAGAGTTCATGGAGACACGGCTGCCGGCACTGAAGGCGGAGTTCCCGTTCCTGCTCCTCTCGGACAAGTTTGCGCTTGCGGCTGCCGTCGAGCACATGGACAATGCGTTCAGCCGCTTTTACAAGAAGGAGTCCGGGTTCCCAAAGTTCGCGTCCAGCCGGGACAGGAAAGGCAGCCGGTACACGACGAAGCAGACAAACGGGAACCTTGCCTTTGAGGAGAAGGGCGGGCTGCCGTACCTGAAGCTCCCGAAGGTGGGCCTTGTGAGGTTCGTGCTCCCGAAGGGGACATCATTACCGCTGCTGTGCCCGAAGGGCACGCGGATTCTGAAGGCCGTCATCTCCCGCACGGCCTCCGGCACCTATGAGGCGTCCCTCGGCATGGAGACGGTCATTGACCAGGCCGTACCGGTGGACGTGCTGTCCGCCCGCGACGTCATCGGCATGGACCTCGGCCTCCACGACTACTGCACGCTCAGCGACGGGGACGGTACCTGCAAGGTGAAAAACCCGCGTTGGATCCGGCTGCACGGGAGGCGGCTCCGCCGTTTCCAGAAGGCGCTGTCCCGTAAGGAATACGACTGTAAGACCCACACAGGTTCCAAAAACTGGGAGAAGGCGAGGCTGCGTGTGGCTAAGGAGCAGCGTAAGACCGCCTGCCAGCGGAAGGACTTCCAGCACAAGCTCTCCCGTGCGCTCACGGACAGCTGCAGCGCTGTCATCTGCGAGGACCTGAACATTAAGGGCATCATGAAGAACCGGCACCTCTCAAAGTCCACGGCCTCCGTCGGGTGGGGCGGGTTCCTGTCAAAGCTGGAGTACAAGCTCAAGGCGGCAGGGAAACACCTCATACGGGTGTCGAGGTGGTTCCCGTCCTCCCAGACCTGCCATGCCTGCGGGTACAGGAACCGTGAGGTGAAGGACCTCAGCATCCGGGGATGGGACTGCCCGTCCTGCGGCGTGCACAACGACCGTGACGGGAACGCGGCGGAGACGATCCGCCTGGAGGGGCTCCGCCTGCTGGCTGGGGCCGGGGTCCGTATCCTGGATGTGGCATGACAAGGCATATGCAGGTATTGACAACGTAAGATATATAAATATATGCAGAACGTACACCATACAAACCCGGGCAGGCAGCCCGGGAAGCAGCACGCAAACCATGACGCCCGGCGCGAGGCCGGAGGTAGCACTGTAAACCAGCACGATGGTACCTTGGGGAACCATGGGAGCCGCGGGGAGGATCCGCAGAAGCCTGCACGGCACAAGGGTGCCGACCGTATGATAAGGGGAGTACGGAGAGCCGCGTAAGACGCTGCCCGAAAAGCAGCGCGGTGGCACAGGAAGCAGGAAAGCCCGTATCAGGGAAGCCATAATCCGGCAGAAGGAAAAAGCCCGCACAAACAGGCCTTTTCTGAAAGCATAAAAGGTTTTCTCTTTTCAGGAAGCTCGTGACTTCAGTCATGAGTAGTTCACATATTATGGGCAAAGAAAGGGGTGGTACGATGATCATCAAAAAGATTTCCTCTGAGGAGAATAACAAAGGTGCAACAGTCCAGTTGGATTATGTGGATGTGCGTGATATCGCAAACGCCCTGTACTACCTCACGTCCGGAAAGGAACCGGATGAGGACTACGGTAAGATTGCTGCCAAGTTTATGCTGCTTTTCGACATGGTAAAATTCGGAATGGTGCAGCCGCATACGGTGGCAAGGTTAAATAAGACAATGTCCTAATTTTTGTATTCTGAGAAAGGAGCCTAAAATGCAAATTCCAAAGTATATCAAAGAACTTATGGAAAGGGCAGCATTTGTCAGGGGATACGGCGATCCCGGATATACGATAGAGATAAGGAAGCGTACCCCTTATTCCCTTGTCAGTACGCTGGAAACAGAAATCAGGAGGCTGGAAAAGTGGGTAAAACGGGTCATGCCGGAGGACGACCTTGGCGTACCGACCATGATCATCAACCGGATCCCGAAGAAAACTACATATAAGGATACACAGTATGCCGTGGTAACGATTTATGACCCGGTGATGAAAGAACTGGAACCATACATCCAGAAAAAATCATAAGGCGGGCGTTTTCAGGACCCGCTGCACAAATATCCTGTTTTTATATTGTAACCAGTAACCATGGTTGAGCTTCCGTTGCACAGGGTCATCGAGAAGCTCTGTTGGGACAGAGAAGAGGATTATCTCTGAATTAATTAACAAAATAGGCTGCCATAACGGCAGTCTGTTTTTTGCCAGATTTTTTGCCATTTGACATATTTAATGAAACATAAAGGAGGTGTTGTATGGAAAGGAAGATGATGCCAATCGTTGACACTTACAACTGTGAGGAAGAGTACCTGTATGCAAAGCCGTACCTTTTTATTAAAGGTTATGCGACAGCAAAGAACCTGGTGCATACCCTCAAGGCGCTTCCACTGGCGCGCCGTGTCCATAACGGGCAATACAGGAAGGGGACAGTATTGGTCAACGGAAAAGAGTGCAAGTTGCCCTACGTACTGCACTGCCTCAAGGTAGCTTCGACGCTCATAAGCCTGCAGCTTCCGCTGAATGACGAAGATTTGGATATCCTCCTTGCAGCCGCGATCATGCATGACGTAATCGAAGACGGCGGGGATGCTATGACGAAGAATGGGCGGGAACTGGTGATCGAATACGGGTTCCCCGACCGGGTGCTTGGGATCATCCGCCTGCTGTCGAAGTATTCTGGGGCAAGCAGGTTTGAACTCAACGTGTACTTCAACGCGATCAAGAAGGATAAGCTCGCACTCCTCATCAAGCTCGCAGACCGGAGCCATAATGTTGAGGATTTGTATAACATGAAGCTGGAGAAGATCCACGAATATGTCGAGGAGACTAGGGCCTATATCTACCCGTTGTGTACCTATGGTAAAGCACATTACCCGGAACTTTCGAACGGAATTACCATTTTGAAATCAAAGATCGTGTCGCTGACAGAACTCACCGAAGCGTTGATTGAGATGTACGAGAAAAAGGAGGTTACAAACAATGTCAAAGAATAATTTGGAATCATTGCTTGGCTACTGCAGGATGGATGTTAGGCAGCTTGCCACGGCGTCAGGGGTGCCGGAAAGACGTATCAGGCTGCTCATGGATGGGCCATGTGCAGACGGCAATACAGCCAATCCACTTACAGTTTATGAAAAGATCCAGCTGGCGCATGCGCTTAGGACGAGCGTATCGATGCTGATAGGTACAAATTTCTTCCCGCTGCAGGTTGCAATACCCTGCAAAAACATCCAAGGACATGATGGGAACCCGGGGTTCTGGGGAGATGTACTGGTACCGGAACCGAAAAACGGACGTGAACACTCCTTCCCTATTACAAAAGAAGAGATGGAAGCCTGCTCCCAGAATAAGTCCCGTTTCGTTTTTATCCCATGTATGGAAAACACCCTGCTTCTGGTCAATAAGGGCTTAACCAAAATTGGTTTCAAGAAGAGGTTCGGATATACATGGGGCCCGCTTGCAAACTTCGATATCCGCAACCTGTATGTGGAAAACATTGATCCGGAGCAGTTTGCGCAGGTGGAAGCAAACCTGCCGGTTGGGCTTTCGGAAGAGGCCGGGCTGGAAATCGACGGGGAGACCGGGCACTGTGCATACGAGGGCGGAACCCTAAGCCTGTGGAAAGCCAACGGCTTGGTGTCGATCTTCGACTCGGAAGGGCGGTTCATCCTGGAAGAGTTTGACCCCAAAGCGTTCATGGAACTGGCTGCCTATATCTGCGGCTGGAAGGACATGGACGCCAGCACTTCCTATATGGGTCAGGACTTGGATAAAGTTGCGTTCATGGAGTTCCCACTGCTTCGGGCAGACAAGGTGATCGCTGATCAGGTGGAAACGCAATAAGCTTTATCATTTGCAAAGAAAGCACCGGAAGGTGCTTTTCTTTTTTTGGCGGCGGGCTTTTGCATGTCGATGTTAACTTCAGGAGCAGGATCCAGTTTCAGATGTCAAAAGACAACAAGGAGCTTCATACAAGATGTGCTAGTATCCGTGTGGAAACCATCTAAAGCCGAATTCTTGGTGGACACTGAAATCAGGGGCAATGAGGGTTGGTCATGGGAACCAGTCGCAAACAGCGATATCGTGTACCATGGCCCGGGATGGCTGAAAACTGAGCATATCGGCTGCCTGCTCGGTGTCAGGGAGCCTTCCCGCAGGAACAAATCGTTTTCAACTGAATCCGTTATCATTTTCGACGATACGGAATCCAAGATCGAGACGATCCGCGAAAATGCTTCAGAATATATGATATTCGAGGATAAGGTATGGCGTCCCTGCAAACAGGGGCTGGTAGACATGCTTGTTGACTGATCCATGTAAGGAAACACCCGGAAGGGTGTTTTTCTTGTGCCCAGAAATCTCCGTATGGGAAAACCCGGAATGACATATTAAGGATGAAATTTCATATAAGAAGAAAGGAGAAACAAAATGGAAATTACAGTGAGTTTTTGGAACCGTTTAGATTTTTTGCCGTCAAAACGGCACAGGCGTTTGAGGTCTGCTTACCAAAAGAAACAGGCCGTTGTTCCTGTGGCAGAACCGTCTGAAAAGGAGTTCCCTGTTGCCTTTGTCGTAAAGGAACACGGGTTGGTGTATGAAAAAGACGACAAAAGTCAATGGGGTGAACTCAGAAAGGAGATCCGCACCTATAACGGAAAGCTGTATCAGGCAGTCCGTTATAGTGAAAAGATGTTCGGTGCTGCCGGATGGCTGCCGCCGGACTACCTCCCGAACCTGATCTCACTTAACGACTTCCGGTGTAAAAGCGACCCTCTCACAGACACGGCTATCATCGAATATGACGATACGGAAATGAAAATGCAGGCGCTTAAGCAGAAAGCCAGGGATTACGTGGTTTTTGATGGCCGCGTATGGCAGGCCTGCGGAGAACCAATGTATGTAGTGAACACGTTTGGGCTCGGGCACAACCATGGCGGGACTGGCATGTTCATCTGCCAGTGGTATAACCCGAACATCCGCAAAGACTGCTATTTCACCGCGCTTGAGCGTGACAAGGCAGTTGCATTTGCGAAAGAGGTTGCCCTCGGCCGCGGAGATACAGATTCCGTGGACAGAATGGGCGACGACCTCGATATTGAAGTCCTTATGCCGGAGATGGTAAGACGCAACCCACAGGAAGAACATGGGGACGGAGATCCCTTCATGAACAAGCTGGAATCATTGATCAGAAAATCCGATTCCAAAGAAGAAGCGGCATTGCTGACCATTTTCTCAACAATAAAGGAAGTTGTCAATAACCCATGACTGAAGTCACGGGCGTTCTTGTCTATCGCGTAAAATCAAAAACACTGCCTGCTTGCTGTATGTTTCAAGGAAAAACACCCTTCGGGGTGTTTTTTTATGGAAAAGCAGACCGGCATCTGCCGGCCTGCTGGATGCTATGCGTCTGCTGCGGAAAGAGGATATTCCGGTACCGGGATATCTTCCGGTTCTGCCTGCTCTGTATCAGTTTGAGCGTTGGCTGCCCATTCTTCCATGCACGTGTGGAGGCTTTGGTCTAAATTTTCTTGTGCGTGATAGTCTTCATCCCCAGGGAAAGGGCCGTATTTTTTATGGGCAGGTTCTTGGTCTTCGTCAGGATATCTCTTATTAATCTTATGCGTGTATAAAGCCTCAAATTTCAACTGCTGGCTTCTTGCGTTCTTGTTATATGCAAGCAATAATGCCTCCGCATAACCAAGAGACCCAGCCGCACGTTCCTTTGCCGTCCTTGAGATCTCTTTAACAGGGACACGCCCTAGTTTTTCGACAAAAATGTCATCCCTTAATTCATCCCCAAATGCATTGATTAATCTTGCGATTCCGTTCATCATGTTTGAACTGAGGGAGTGTGCAGTACCTTCCCATGTCCCGACACAGAGCCGGAGAACATGATCGAGCATATGGAATCCGTATCGGTCATATATTTTTTCAAGGGTCGTAACGGCACAGATAGCCCCCGGGGTAGAAGACGGTGCAATGATAAGCCCGTAATTCTCAACAAGATCTTTAATAATAAGATGCTTGTCACTTCCAGCTTCGATATTTGCCATAAATATCTCGTATGGGAGAAGCGGCTTGACATATTTCATCTGGTTTGCAAAGATATCTGCTTCATGTGCATATACAAGGTCGTCATATATCATGCACCATACAGGAGTATCACGGGAACCGGATACAAGGGCGATGATCTCTATCGTATGCTGACCGTTGAAAACATAATTGATCCCATCACGGCGGCTGACCTTAACCGGATTGATTTGGTATATGTCAAAGTCAGCAGCAGCTTTCCGGACATGACGGACAGATAAATTCCTTTGATATTCCTGATTTGATACAAGGTTTTTTATTGGGATCTGTTCAAAATGTACCTGCGGTACAAACTTTAATAATTCATCCATCAGTATTCCTCCATTAATTTAACTAAGTTGACGATGCTGGCTTTGAGGTCAGACAATTTTAATTTTAGATCCTTCCGGGCACTTGCGGTTGTAAAAGCCATGCTTGGACTGTCCCGAACTCGGTTGATTGAGCTTATCCATGAAGGGACAGTAAGGCTCAGACTTGATATTTCTGCATCCGGATCATACTTAGGGGTCTGTTTTATCGGGAAATCCACTTTTTTTTCTGGCTTCCCGGGTTTTGGTGGAGTGGGTAGGTTTTTCCACTGGAGCTCATGCCGCATATCAGAATAGCTGACCCGTGAGATACCAAGTTCTGCAAGGTTTTTGTTTAAGTTCCTGACGTTTTCTTTGGGTAGCCGTGACAGTTCAACAATATTGTCTTGAGAGATCTTGATTTTGGCGCTTAGGATTTTCTCAGCTACTGCAGGTTCCTTGCTTATGATATCATCAACCGCCCGGGCGTATATCCCATATTTATAGATACTGCTTGTTGACATGTTGAATTCATTCCCAATGCGGGATGCGATCTCGTATTGGCTGGATGGATGTTCTTTATCCGGGTTTGTAGCGGAGCTTTGTAGAAAAAGTTTTTTTTCAGACTCAAAATATTTCCCAAGTAAATAGCGTCTTGTTTCAACTATGAGGTCTTGCCGTGTAAGCTGTCGTCTGCAGATCCAAGATATTGCCTGACTCCTGACGGAAAATTTTTTACTTGATACAGTAACAGGGATATTATGTTTTTGACACAACTCATATATTTCGTATCCATCAATAATATTTCCTTCCCATACAAGAACAGGTAATTTTTTTCCGTTCAAAAGAATATCTTCTTGTAGGGAAAGCAATGCTTCAGGGGATATCGGCTGAACAAGAAGCCGAAATTCCGTATCGATAATGAGCTTATTTAGCATGCAGGACCTCCTAACTGTTTTTTCTTTCGATTTCGGTAACAGGAGCAGCACTATCCATCGAAAAACGCACCAGATTCTCTTCACGGTTGATTATCCCATACAGCCTATATAGAATATCGGGATTTATACCATATATAATGCTCCGAAGCGCTTGTATGAAATAGGTGCTATATAATTCATAACTCCTATTGGCAGTGAGCTGGCTTGGCCTGACACGGTGTGAGAGATGATCGGTTTTTGTGCTGCTTTTAATTACAATAAAGCGTGAACCTGGATTGATAAGGATCTGTATATACTCTGGATCACCCAGCATCCGAAGTGTGTTCCTGTGGATCCTGATACGATTCTTTTTCAGGTCTATTGACATCAATGCCTGAGCCATCTTTTGACGTACTCCACACGGCTGAAGCCGTGGGATTCCTTGGTTTTTGGAATCACCATTTTATGCTAAAGCCGATGGAC